>JANMMX010000043.1:0-16247 GCA_031373605.1 Allobosea sp.
GGCGAGGCCAAGAAAGATGCGCCCGCGCCGCCGACGCGCACTGCCGAGCAGCCTGTGGCTGACAAGGCCGTGGCCGCCCTGCCGCCGCCGCCCCGTCCCGCGATTCGCCCCCGCGTCGAGGAAGCCGAGGAGCCAAAGCCGCAGGCAACTGCCAAGCCCGAGGTGAAGCCCGCGCCAAAGCCCGAAGCGAAGCCCGAATTGCGCCGTGACGAAATGGCAAAGCTCGTTGAGCAGGGCGAACTGCAGGCCAAACAGAAGCAGGCTGAGGAAGAAGCCAAGGCCGCGGCGAAGGCCAGGGAAGATGCCAAGGCGGAAGCTGCGGCCAAAGCCAAGGAAAAGGCAGAGGAAGAAGCCGAGGCGAAAGCGGAAGCCGCTGCCAAGGCAAAGTCGGAAGCAGATGCCAAGGCCAAAGCCAAGGCGGAAGCCGATGCCAAAGCCAAGGCTGTGGCGCTGGCAAAGGCGAAGTCGGATGCCGAAGCCAAAGCCAAGCGTGATGCCGAGCTTGCCAAGAATTTCAACGCCAATGACATCCAGAAACTGCTGCAATCGAAAGAACAGGCGCAGTCCAGCGGTTCCAGCGCACCGCAGCAGAACCGCACGGCGTCGCTTGGCACACAGACAGGCTCGGCGCAGAAACTCTCGCCGTCGCTGCGCTCGCAGCTTGTCGGCCTGTTGCGCGACCAGATGGAGCGTTGCTTCTCGCCGCCGGTTGGTGCATCCGCCGGGCCCGTCATCAAGCCTGTGCTCGATATCCGGCTCTCTGCTGATGGCGGCCTGTCAGCGGATCCGCGCCTGATCCGGGTGGGTGGCACGCCGACGGATCGCGCCGTGGCAGATGCCGCCTCGCGCGCCGTGCGGCGTTGCGCGCCATACCGTATTCCGCCCCAATTTGCGCCCTATTTCAACGACTGGAAGGTGTTGAACGTCGAGTTCGACACCACAAACTGACAGTGACAGCCATGACGCAGCAGACACGCTCTTCCCAGCTCCTTGTTCCCAGCCGCCGCCATGCGATGCAGCTTCTGGCGGGAGCTGCGGCCTTGCCGCTGCTGATGCCCTTTGCCGGGCCGGCACTTGCGCAGCTTTCGTTCCGCGTGGGGCCGGGCGGGCAGTTTCAGCCCATGCCCATCGCGATTGCCGATTTTGGCGGGGAGGGCGATGCCGGCGTGCGAGTGGCGGGCATCATCACCAACAATCTCAAGCGTTCGGGATATTTCACGCCGGTCGACAAGGCCAAGCACCCTGACAAGGCGCCGGTCTTTGATGCTGCACCCGCATTTGAAGCCTGGAAGGCTGCCGGTGTGCAGGCTCTGGTGACGGGGCGCATCAGCCGCGATGGTGGCCGCCTCAAGGCCGAGTTCCGCCTCTGGGATATTCTCACGGGCCAGCAGATCGACGGGCAGCAATATTTCACCGATCCCAACAATGCGCGGCGTGTCGGTCACATCATTTCGGATGCGGTCTATTCCAAAGTCACCGGCATTGGTGGTTTCTTCGACACGCGTGTCGTGTTCGTGGACGAATCGGGCCCGAAGGAAAACCGTCGCAAGCGCCTGGCCATCATGGATCAGGACGGTGCCAATGTGCGCTATCTGACGCAAGGCGACACGTCGGTGGTGACACCGCGCTATTCGCCCGCCACGCAGGATATCACCTATATGGCGCAGCGCTCCGGTGAGCAGCCGCGTGTGCATGTGCTCAACATCGAGACCGGTTCGCGGCAGGTCGTGGGGAATTTCCCGGACATGACATCGAGCCCGCGCTTTTCGCCCAATGGCGGCAAGATCGTGATGAGCCTGCAGCAGGGTGGCAATGCCAATCTCTACGCAATGGATCTGGGCTCGCGCGCGACCACACGGTTGACCTCGACCGGTGCGATTGACACCTCGCCCGGTTATTCGCCCGATGGCAGCCAGATCGTCTTCGAGAGCGACCGCGGTGGTTCGCAACAGATTTACGTGATGGGCGCTGGCGGCGGCGAGGGCAAACGCGTCTCGTTCGGCCAGGGTTCCTATTCCCAGCCGGTGTGGTCGCCACGCGGCGACCTGATCGCCTTCACCAAGCGGGCCGGCAGCGGCTTTGCCATTGGCGTGATGAAGCCGGATGGCTCGGGCGAGCGCCTGCTGACCGAAGGCTTCCACAATGAGGCGCCGAACTGGGCGCCCAACGGCCAGTATCTGATGTTTTTCCGTGATCCGGGCGGCCAGTCCGGCGGAAAGCTCTACATGGTCGACATCACGGGGCGCGTTGAAATTCCGGTACCGACACCGGCCTTTGCCTCAGATCCGACATGGTCTCCGCTTCTGACAGAAGCGCGCTGAGCAGGCGTCTGACTGATCACGATCTGTTAACCACGGCAGTCAATGCCGCGCTTTTGACATGATCTGGAAAGGTCTCGTTTAGGTTGACGCGACATTGATAGCCCATGTGCTTGCGGCGCCACATTGCTGACGCCTGACCGTTTGACCTGTTGGAGAGTCCCGATGTCCCTGTCCGTTTTTGCTGCTTCCCGCTCCGCCAGACTGGCTTTCGCGTTTGTTGCCGCGCTGTCGCTTGGCGCCTGCGCCCAGAACAAGACTGACACGGCAGGCTTTGGCGCCGGTGGCGCCGCCACGCCCGGCTCTGCTCAGGACTTTGTGGTGAACGTTGGCGACCGCGTCTTCTTCGAGACGGACTCGACGGATCTGACCTCGACCGCGACGGCCACGCTCGACAAGCAGGCTGTCTGGCTGGCCAAGTATCCACGCTACACCTACCTGCTCGAAGGCCATGCCGATGAGCGCGGCACGCGCGAATACAACTTCTCGCTGGGTGCCCGCCGCTCGCAGACGGTGCGCGACTATCTCGCCTCGCGCGGTCTGTCGGCCTCGCGCATGCGCACCCTGTCCTATGGCAAGGAGCGCCCGGTTGCGGTTTGCAACGACATTTCCTGCTGGTCGCAGAACCGGCGCGTTGTCACCGTGCTGGATGCCGGTGGCGGCGCCTGATCGCATAAAGTTCGCTGTTCCGAACGGCCTTCCCTTGCGTTTGTGAGGGGAGGCCTTTTCATATTTTGGCCGTTCTCTTGTCGTTGTGCTATGCAACACGCCTCATGGTCTGTTGGTCAATGCTGGAATCTTCGATGTCGAAGTGCTTTTCTCCTGTATCGTTTCGCGCCCTTGGACTTGCCACAGTCCTGGGTCTCGCCGCCATTCCGGGCCTGGCACTGGTTTTGGCAGCGCCCGCACAGGCGCAGGATGCAGCTGAGCTGACGGTGCGCACCGCGCGGCTTGAGAACCAGTTGCGTCAGCTCTCGGGCCAGATCGAGCAGCTGCAGTTCGAGAACCGGCGTCTGGCCGACCAGCTGCGCAAATTCCAGGAAGACGTCGAGTTTCGCCTGAAGGAGCGCGGTGGGGCAAGGCCAGCCGCAGCGCCGCCGGCGCAGAAGCGCAGCGATGCATTCGATCCGGCTGCCCAGCCGAATACGGCAGGTGGCCCGCGCCCGCTGGGTGGCCCTGCCGTGGCTGGCGCAGCACCTGGAACTGTGATCGATGAGGATGGGCCGCTCGACATTTCAGGTGGCCGCACTGTGCCGCAGGCGCCACTGAACGCCGCACCGCGCTCCGGCCCCAGCATTGCTGCGACTGGAACCGGCACGCCGCGCGAGACCTATGACGCGGCTGTTGCCACCTTGCAGCGCAAGGAATACGAGGCGGCCGAAATGGGCTTTCGCCAGTTTCTACAGTCCCACCCGCGTGACAGGCTGGCAGCCGACGCGACCTTCTGGCTGGGCGAGAGCTATTATCAGCGCGGGCGCTACCGGGAAGCAGCAGAACAATTCCTGAAGCTTTCGCGTGATTTTCCCAAAGCCGGCAAGGCGCCTGATGGCTTGCTGAAGCTCGGCATGTCGCTGAACGGCCTGGGCGCGCGCGATCAGGCCTGCGCCACCTATGCCAAGGTCGGCGTGGATTATCCCCAGGCCTCCAGCAGCGTGCGCCAAGGCGTCGAGCGCGAAACTCGCCGCGCCCGCTGCGCGTGATGGCGGGCGCCCGCCTGACCAACGATCAGGAGCCGGTTTCCGACAATGAGCTGGAGGTGCTGTTCGCGCCCTTGCGGGAAGCGACGCATATCCTCGTTGCTGTCTCAGGCGGTCCCGATTCCATTGCCGCGCTGCATCTGGTTGGCCGCTGGCAGAAACGGTCAGCGCATGACTTCCTGGTGAGTGCTGCCACAGTCGATCATCAGCTGCGTGGCCCGCAATCGGCGCGTGAAGCGACGGATGTCGCGCAGGTTTGTGCCACGATGGGTGTTGCCCATGCGACGCTCGACTGGCAGGGCGAAAAGCCGTCGGCCGGACTGCCAGCAGCGGCGCGCGACGCGCGCTACAGCTTGCTTCTTTGTCACGCTGCACGCATCAGCGCGACACATCTGGTGACAGGGCATACGCTCGACGATCAGGCGGAAACTTTGCTGATGCGGATGTCGCGGGGTTCAGGCCTGACGGGGCTGGGCGGCATGCGTCCGACGGTGGAACGTGGAGCCGTGTTGCACATGCGCCCCTTCCTCACGTTGGCGAAGGCGCGGCTGGTTGCCACCTGCCATGCTGCAAGGCTGCCCTTTGCTGTTGATCCGACAAACGCCAACCTGGCTTTTGCGCGTCCGCGTTGGCGCAGGCTTTTGCCGGAGCTGGCCAGCGAGGGGCTTGATTCCAGCAGGTTTGGCACGTTGGCGCGAAGACTGGCGCGCGCCGACCAGGCGCTGGCGCAGCGCGCAAAAGCTGTTTTCGCCGAATCATCCAAGACCCACGAGGTAGGCAGCCTGACGCTGGACAGCGGTTTTCTGACGCAGGAGCCGGCCGAGATTGCGCTTCGTGTGCTGAGCTTGGCGCTTGGTGTCGTCGCCCCTGCTTGCAGCGGGGTTCAACACGATGTGCGGCTGAATCGGCTCGAATCCTGTCTGGAAGTCCTTTCTGCAGCAGCGCTTGCCGGGCTGGCGACCCAGCGCACGTTGCAGAACTGCACCCTCAAGCTGACGGCGCGTGGGGAATTGCGCATTGTTCAAGCGCCCGCGCGTCGCCGCGGGATTAACGAAAATACGCTTCAGCCGCGTGCTTCCCTTGGCAAGGCGGCTGGTGGTGCCTAGATTGTAGGGAGCATTTGCGGCGACGTGGCCCTTCTGGCCCAAAGCCCTGATCGGAACAGCTGATGAATCCGAATTTCCGGAATTTCGCCCTCTGGGTGGTTATCTTTTTGCTTGTCCTTGCGCTCGTGACTTTGTTCCAGAGCCCTGGCCAGCGCACGGCGTCTAACGAGATCCCCTACAGTCAGCTGGTGACGGAGGCCGAATCGGGCCGCATCGCCAATGTGGTGGTTTCGGGCCAGGAAGTTTCCGGCACATTCACCGATGGTCGCGCCTTCTCGACCTTCGCTCCCTATCCGGATGCCGCGCTTCTGAAGCAATTGGCGCAAAAGGGCGTTCAGGTTTCTGCCAAGGCGCCGAGCGATGGGCAGAACTGGTTCTTCTCGCTTCTGATCAATTTTCTGCCCTTTGCCGTGTTTCTGGGTCTCTGGATCTTCATGTCCCGCCAGATGCAGAATGGTGCAGGCAAGGCCATGGGCTTTGGCAAGTCCAAGGCGAAACTTCTGACGGAGGCGCATGGCCGGGTGACATTCGAGGATGTCGCCGGTATCGATGAAGCCAAGGAAGACCTGCAGGAAATCGTCGAGTTCCTGCGCGATCCGCAGAAGTTCCAGCGGCTGGGCGGGCGCATCCCGCGTGGTGTGCTGCTGGTCGGCTCGCCCGGCACAGGCAAAACCCTGACGGCACGAGCTGTCGCGGGCGAGGCCAATGTGCCGTTCTTCACAATTTCCGGTTCCGATTTCGTCGAGATGTTTGTCGGCGTTGGCGCCAGCCGCGTGCGCGACATGTTCGAGCAGGCGAAGAAGAATGCGCCCTGCATCATTTTCATCGACGAGATCGACGCCGTCGGTCGCCATCGTGGCGCGGGCCTTGGCGGTGGCAATGATGAGCGCGAGCAGACGCTCAACCAGCTTCTGGTCGAGATGGACGGATTCGAGACCAATGAAGGCATCATCATCATCGCCGCCACCAACCGGCCTGATGTGCTTGATCCAGCCCTGCTGCGCCCGGGCCGCTTTGACCGCCAGATCGTGGTGCCTCTGCCGGATGTGAACGGCCGCGAGAAGGTGCTGAAGGTGCATGTGCGCAAGATCCCGCTGGCGCCTGATGTCGATCTCAAGGTGCTGGCGCGCGGCACGCCCGGGTTCTCGGGCGCCGACCTGATGAACCTGTGCAACGAGGCCGCCCTTCTGGCTGCCCGGCGCAACAAGCGAATCGTGACCCATGCCGAGTTCGAGGACGCCAAGGACAAGGTGATGATGGGTGCCGAGCGCAAGTCCATGGCCATGTCCGAGGACGAGAAGAAGTTGACCGCCTATCACGAGGCGGGCCACGCCATCGTCGGCCTGTTCGTGCCGGCCGGCATCCCGGTTCACAAGGCCACGATCATCCCGCGCGGCCGTGCGCTGGGCATGGTCAAGTTTCTGCCGGAAGGCGACCGCTACTCGATGAAGTACAAGGAGTTCACCTCGCAGCTTGCGGTTGCCATGGGCGGACGCGTGGCGGAGGAAATGACCTTCGGCAAGGACAACATCACGTCAGGTGCCTCGGGCGACATCCAGCAGGCGACCAAGATGGCCCGTGCGATGGTGACCCAGCTTGGCTATTCCGACGAGCTTGGCACAGTCGCTTATGCGGACAATCAGGAGGAAGTGTTCCTGGGCATGTCGATGGGCCGTCAGCAGACAACGTCCGAGTCGACCGCGCAGAAGATCGATGCTGCCGTGAAGAAGCTGATCGATCAGGGCACGACCGATGCGCGTGCCATCCTGACCAAGCACAAGAAGGAATTTGTGGCGGTTGCCGAAGCACTGCTTGAGTTCGAGACGCTGACGGGCGACGAGATCAAGGAGCTTATGGCGGGCAACCGTCCGGTGCGTGATGCCGGTGACGTGCCGCCACCCTCGCGTGGTTCGGCTGTGCCGAGCGCAGGGAAGGGCCGCAAGCGCGGCGAGCCCGAAGGCGGCATGGAACCTCAGCCGCAGGCATGATCGCCTGCCAGACATGATCCTTGGAAAAACCCGGCAGAGATGCCGGGTTTTTTTAGTTTTGAGGCCGGAGCGCCGCGCTTTCGTCCTTAACGATCCCTTTAGCAAATGCATAAAATTCGTGAGAGGTGCCGGGTCAAATCAGGGTATATGACAGTTGGACAAACAGGGCTGGTGAAATTCTATGGCACGTCGCTACTTTGGAACTGACGGCATTCGCGGACGCGCCAACGGCGTGATTACGCCGGAGCTGGCGCTCAAGGTTGGTCAGGCGGCAGGCCTCGCTTTCCGCCGGGGCGATCATCGACACCGTGTCGTGATCGGCAAGGACACGCGGCTGTCGGGCTACATGATCGAGAATGCGATGGTGGCCGGCTTCACATCGGTTGGCATGGACGTGCTGATCCTCGGCCCCATGCCGACACCAGCTGTCGCGATGCTGACGCGCTCGATGCGCGCTGATCTTGGCGTGATGATCTCCGCCTCGCACAACGCCTATGAGGACAATGGCATCAAGCTGTTTGGCCCCGATGGGTTCAAGCTGAGCGATGAGGTCGAGAGCGAGATCGAGGGGCTGATCGAATCCGATCTGGGCAGCAAGCTCGCAAAATCTCCCTCGCTTGGTCGTGCCAAGCGTGTCGATTCGGTGCATGCCCGTTACATCGAATTCGCCAAGCGCACGCTGCCGCGCAACATGAGCCTGGAAGGCCTGCGCATTGTGGTCGATTGCGCCAATGGCGCCTCCTACAAGGTCGCGCCCGAAGCGCTTTGGGAGTTGGGCGCCGATGTCATCTCGATCGGCGTTGATCCGGATGGCTTCAACATCAATCGTGATGTGGGCTCGACAGCACCTGACGCGCTGATCCGCAAGGTGCGTGAGCTGCGTGCCGACATCGGCATCGCGCTGGATGGTGATGCTGACCGGGTGCTCATCGTCGACGAGAATGGCCATGTGGTTGATGGTGACCAGCTGATGGCGGTTGTGGCCCGCAGCTGGAAGGAAGACGATCGCCTGTCCGCGCCCGGCGTGGTGGCGACGATCATGTCCAACCTTGGCCTCGAGCGCTATCTCGGGGGCATGGGGCTGACCTTGGCCCGCACCGCTGTCGGTGACCGCTACGTGCTCGAATACATGCGCGAGCATGGTTACAATCTGGGTGGCGAACAGTCCGGCCATATCATCCTGTCGGATTATTCGACGACCGGTGATGGGCTGGTGGCTGCCCTTCAGGTGATGGCCGTGGTGCAGCGCAAGGGGCGTCCGGTCTCCGAGGTCTGCCATTGCTTCGAGCCACTGCCGCAGATCCTGAAGAATGTCCGCTACAAGTCCGGCCAGCCACTGGCGCAGGACAATGTGGTGAGCGCCATCGAAGCTGCCCGCAAGCGGCTGGGCAATGAGGGCCGGCTGGTCATTCGGCCCTCCGGCACTGAACCGGTTATCCGCGTGATGGGCGAGGGCGATGATCGCCAGCTTGTCGAGCAGCTGGTCGATGATGTGGTCGACGCTCTGGGCAAGGCCGCCGCCTGAGGCATCAGAACGCCGCCGCCTGAGGCATAAGAGCGCCGCAGCCGCTGCTGAATGCTTCCGCAACGGAAAGAAACCGGTCTCGCAAGAGGCCGGTTTTGTCATTTCAGAACAGTTGTCGCGACAAAATCGCAAGCCATTGTGGTTAAGCGGTAAGGTTAAGTCCTATTTAAGAATTGCCTGCCATTCTCCCCTTGTTCGCATCAGCGCCGCCCCTGTCGGGCCAAGCGCCAACACAAGGGTTCTGTCATGGGCAGCCTGAAATCATATGCCATCGCAGGTGCCGTGGCTCTCGGCGCTTCGTCTTCCGCTCTTGCCGCTGACTTGCCACCGCCTCCGATGATGGAGCCACATGCTCCGCGCGCCTCGTCGATCGGCTCAGGCTGGTATCTGCGCGGCGATGTCGGCATCGGTGCCACAAACTACAATGACATCGAGGTTCTGGTGCGTGGCCTTCCGCCGACCAGCCCGGCCATCGGCGCCACCAGCTTCAGCGTCGAGAAGTCGAAAGCGTCAGTCGCTTCCTTCGTCGGCTTCGGTGTTGGCTACCAGTTCAACAGCTACTTCCGCTTCGACATCACCGGCGAGTATCGCGGCGCCCAGCTTGATGGTCGTGACAACATCAGCTTCCCGACTGTGCCAGGCTCCTCGATCCGCCAGACCAACAGCTATCGCGCCAATCTCGCGAGCTTTGTCACCCTCGCCAATGCCTATATCGACCTGGGCACATGGAACTGCCTGACCCCGTATCTCGGCGGTGGTATCGGCTTTGCCAGCCACACGGTGAACGGCCTGACCGATAACGGCATCCAGGACTTCTATGCCGGCAATGTTCGCGTCGGCAGCGGCACGTCCTTCGCTTTCGCCGACTCGGCCTCCAAGACCAACATGGCCTGGGCGCTCATGGCCGGTGTGGCCTATGACGTGAACCCGAACCTGAAGCTTGAAGTTGGCTATCGCTACCTGAACATGGGTGATGGCCCGACCATGGCTCTGCGCGGTCCGTCAGGCCTGCTCGACAGCTCGGTCAAGTTCAAGAGGCTCGACAGCCACGACATCAAGATCGGCATGCGCTGGACCTTCGGCGATCCGAATTGCTGCGCAACCCCTGCGGCCCCGGTGGCCTATGCGCCAGCCCCGATGGTGCGCAAGTATTGATCAGCCCGACAGGCTGGACAGGATGACAGCGCGGGGCAACCCGCGCTGTTTTTTGTGTCGCCAGATTGACCGCTGATGCGGTTTCGAGTAGCTCCGTCCACGGGACATCTCCCCCCACCGGGAGGCGCCCATCTGTAAGGATGGAGACATTGATGGCGACGACAATTCCGGCAGCGCTTCCGCGCGTGCCCAATTTTTCTTCCGGCCCTTGCGCAAAGCGCCCCGGCTGGTCCCTCAAAAATCTGGCAGGCGCGCCGCTTGGCCGTTCGCATCGCGCGAAGGTCGGCAAGGCGAAGCTGAAGCAAGCCATCGAGCTGACACGCTCGGTGTTGCAGGTGCCTGCTGATTACAAGATCGGCATCGTGCCGGCCTCCGACACCGGCGCTTACGAGATGGCCATGTGGACCATGCTCGGCGCGCGTGGTGTCGACATGGTCTCCTGGGAGAGCTTTGGCGAAGGCTGGGTCACTGATGCGGTCAAGCAGCTGAAGCTGGCCGATCTGCGCGAGATCAAGGCACCCTATGGCGAGCTGCCGAACCTCGCCAAGATCGACACCAAGACGCGTGATGTCTGCTTCACCTGGAATGGCACGACGTCTGGCGTGCGCGTGCCGAATGCGGACTGGATCGCTGCTGACCGCGAGGGCCTGACCTTCTGCGACGCGACTTCGGCAGCGTTTGCGCAGCGCCTAGACTGGTCAAAGCTCGATGTCACCACCTTCTCCTGGCAGAAGGCGCTGGGTGGCGAGGCTGCCCACGGCATGCTGATCCTCTCGCCCCGTGCTGTGGCCCGTCTGGAGAGCTACAAGCCGGCCTGGCCGCTGCCAAAAGTGTTCCGCCTCACCTCTGGCGGCAAGCTGATTGCCGGCATTTTTGAGGGCGAGACGATCAACACCCCGTCCATGCTCTGCGTCGAGGATTACCTTGATGCGCTGATGTGGGCCGAGAGGGTTGGCGGACTCGATGGGCTGGTGAAGCGGGCCGATGCCAACACCCGCGTCATCGCCAACTTCGTGAAAGCGACACCCTGGATCGATTTCCTGGCCACCAAGCCCAAGACGCGCTCCAACACCTCGGTCTGCCTGAAGTTCACCGATCCGGTGGTCACAGCGCTCTCGCCCGAGGCACAGGCGACCTTCGCCAAGGATGTGGTGGCGCTCATCGAGAAGGCGGGTGCAGGACTCGACATCGGCCATTATCGCGATGCGCCTCCGGGCCTGCGAATCTGGTGCGGCGCGACCGTGCAGGCGCGCGATCTCAAGGCACTCGTGCCGTGGATCGAATACGCCTTCCATCAGGTGAAAGCCGGGTTGGCCAAGGCCTGATCCATGTTGTCATTCCGGGGCCGCGTCAGCGGAACCCGGAACCCATACGCACTCATCCCCCATTTCAGCACACGCCTCTCATCCGTCATCTCCAATGGTTATGGGTTCCGGGTTCGGCCAAGTGGCCGCCCCGGAATGGCGACAGAAGCGCAGCCAAGGAAGCACTCCACATGTCCGCTCCCCGCGTTCTCATTTCCGATGCCCTCTCGCCCGCAGCCGTGCAGATATTCAAGGATCGTGGCATCGACGTGACCTTCGATCCGACACTCGGCAAGGACAAGGACAGGCTGGCTGCCATGATCGGCGACTATGACGGCCTCGCCATCCGCTCGGCCACCAAGGCGACTGCGAAGTTGCTGGAGCAGGCGACCAAGCTGAAGGTCATTGGCCGCGCCGGCATCGGCGTCGACAATGTCGAGATTCCGGCTGCGACCGCGCGCGGCATCATCGTGATGAACACGCCCTTCGGCAATTCCATCACCACTGCCGAGCACGCCATCGCCATGATGTTTGCGCTCGCCCGCCAGATCCCAGAAGCCGATATCTCGACGCAGGCCGGCAAGTGGGAGAAGAACCGCTTCATGGGCGTGGAGCTTGAAGCCAAGACTCTTGGCCTGATCGGCGCTGGCAATATCGGCTCGATTGTTGCGCGCAAGGCGATAGGCATCGGCATGAAGGTGATTGCCTATGATCCGTATCTGACGCCTGAACGCGCGATGGCGATGGGAGCGGAGAAGGTGGAACTGGACGATCTGCTGCGCCGCGCCGATGTCATCACCCTGCATGTGCCGATGACCGAGCAGACAAAGAACATCCTCTCCGCCGAGAACATCGCCAAGACCAAGAAGGGCGTGCGCATCATCAATTGCGCTCGTGGTGGTCTGGTCGATGAGGAGGCACTCGCTGAGGCTCTGAAGTCCGGCCATGTTGCGGGCGCAGCCTTCGACGTTTTCGCGGTGGAGCCTGCTGAATCCAACGTGCTGTTTGGCCTGCCCAACGTGATCTGCACGCCACATCTGGGCGCTGCCACCAACGAGGCGCAGGAGAATGTCGCGCTTCAGGTGGCCGAGCAGATGTCGGACTATCTGCTGAAGGGCGCCATCACCAATGCCGTCAACTTCCCGTCGATTTCTGCAGAGGAAGCCCCGCGCGTGAAGCCGTTCGTGGCGCTGGCAGAGCGGCTGGGAAGCTTCCTCGGCCAGCTGACGGAAGCCAATGTGAAGGGCATCCGCATCGTCTATGAAGGCAAGGTCGGCGAGCTCAACGTCAAGCCGATGACGGCGGCCGCCATTGCCGGTGTGCTGCGCCCCTTCCTGTCCGAGATCAACATGGTCAATGCCCAGTCTATCGCGCGCGACAAGGGCATCATGGTCGAAGAGGTGAAGCGCGATGCGCCGGAGAACCTCGAGAGCCGCATCAAGATCTATGTCGAGGCCGACGATATGACGCGCCACGCTGCCGGCACCGTGTTGTCGGATTCCGTGCCGCGCATCGTCGAAATCCGTGACATCAAGGTCGATGCAGAATTTGCGCCGCACATGATCTATGTGCGCAACGCCGACAAGGCTGGCTTCATCGGCGCCTTCGGCTCGCTGCTGGGCGATGCTGGCGTGAATGTCGCGACGTTCAATCTCGGCCGTGACAAGCCGGGCGGAGATGCGATCTGCTTTGTTGCCGTCGATGAGCGGGTCTCGGACGAGATCGTCGCCAAAATCGAGGCGATCCCGCAGGTCAAGCGCGCAAGGCGGTTGGGGTTCTGAGCGAGGCTGCGAAAGTGATTGGCGCTGGCCGGGTCATGAGGCATGATCCGGCCATTGCTTTTCGGGAGTGCCATTGATGCGCCGTCACGCCTTTGTCCGCGCTGCGTGGGATGATGAAGCCAAGGTCTGGTTTGTCGAAGACAGCGACATTTCCGGACTCGTGACCGAAGCTGAGACGCTTGACGGATTACGGCAGCGCATCCGCGATGTTCTGCCCGATTTGCTGCATGGCATCGAGGATGTGCCGGAGCAGATCGAGATTGACTTGATTGCCCATGCGCATGATCGGGTTTTGACAGCTGCATGAACGGCTTTACACCAGCCATCATCGACCTTTTGAAAGCCGCCGGTTTCGAGTGGTTTCGCAGTGGCAAGGTTGACCATTAGATTTGGCGCCACAGCGTGACTGGCAAGCGGATCACGGTCGATGCAAAAGTAAAGTCGCGGCACACGGCCAACAAGATTTTGCGGGATGCCGACCTGCCAAAAGCGTTCTGAGGTGTTTGGTCGCTCTTGTGATGAGACGCCTGTCCACTATCTGACCTCCCATGAATGTAAAACACTCCACTTTCCCAATTGGCGCGCTTGATCCAAAGGCCGCCGCCCAAGTCTACTACGATGGCGGCTGTCCCGTCTGCTCGCGCGAGATTGCGCTGTATCAGCGGCTGAGCGCGACAAACTCCGATGCGCCTGCTTTCTGCAATGTCGCGGCAGGAACCGAGCCGCCGGCGTCAGACCTCTCGAAAGCCGATGCATTGGCGCGGCTGCATGTCCGGCGCGCCGATGGGGCGCTGGTTTCAGGCGCGGATGCCTTCCTCTCGCTCTGGCGGGCGACGCCACGTTTCCGGCTGCTGGGCCGTGCACTGTCCGTGCCACCGCTGCCATGGCTGCTGGAGCAGGCTTATCGTGGCTTTCTGGTGGTGCGCAGGCTTTGGCGCTGAGTTTGCGACTAGCTGGTTTTGCCACCCAGCCGCTCAGCAATGAAAATTCCGCCCAGCACCAGCGCCACGCCGTGATACCAGGCGAAAGGCTCTGACAGGAGCAGCACGCCCAGCACGGCGGAGAAGACCGGCACAAGGTTGACGAAAACGCCCGCGCGTCCGGGCCCGATCAGCTCGACGCCGCGCATGAAGAACAGCTGCGACAGAAGCGAAGGGCCAATCGCGACATAGGCGAGGATCGCCCAGCCTTGCAGCGTCGGCCAGTAGCCCTGGCCAACGGCCCATTCGGTTGCCATGAGCGGCAGCGAGACGATGCAGGCGACACAGGCCATCGCGGTGAAGAACACCAGCCCCGGCATGGGCGGGCGCTTGCGCAAGGCCACTGTGTAGCTGGCATAGAACAGGCAGGCAGCCATCATCGCGATGTCGCCCTTGGCGAAGGTCAGCGTGCGCAGCACTGCCCAGTCCCCGCGTGAGGCGACCATGGCGACGCCGATCAGCGTGACGACAACGCCGAGAGCCTGCATCGCGCCGATGCGCGTGCCGAAGACCGCCCATGCACCCAGCAGCACGAAGACCGGGATGGAGCCCTGGAGAATGCCCATGTTGATCGCGGTCGTCGAATAGGCGGCGAGATACATCAGCGCGTTGAAGGCGGTGTAGCCGAAGATCCCCATCGCGATGATGAGCCCGGCATTGGCCTTCAGCGCCGGCCAATGCTCCTTCAGTTCCTTGCGCAGGAGGAAGGGCATGACCGCACAAACGCAGACCCAGCGCAGCGATGTCAGCGTGATCGGCGGGATGTGGCCAACGGCGAGACGGCTCGCGATCGCGTTGCCGGCCCAGAGCAGGCAGGTGATCGTGAGCAGCAGATAGGGATTGGCCCAGAGGCGGCGAAACAGGATCATCATGCACGGGCGTTGGAGCGGCGTTGTCCCCTCCTACCCTCGCCAGCGGGGCGCGTCATCGGCTAGAGACGCATGGTTGCCCTGTTTTTGCTGATTCCGGTTGGTCCTGATGTCCGAGCTGCGCTTCCTGATCGTCGAGGGCAATGTTGCCTCGGCACGCGAGACCCACCGCACGACCTATGGCCTTACCCCTGGCGACTCCTATGCGCAGACGGTGACCGGCCTCGCGCCGGGCGCGATCTGCGATGTGGCCTTCCCGACAGACGAAGGCGCGAACCTGCCGGATGCCTCGGGGCTTGAAGGCTATGACGGCATTTTCCTCACCGGTTCGGCGCTGAACATCTACAAGCCGGAACCGGCGATCACACGGCAGATCGAGCTGATGCGCGCGGTCTACAAGTCCGGCACACCCTGTTTCGGCTCGTGCTGGGGGTTGCAGATGGGTGCGGTTGCCGCTGGTGGCACGGTGCATCTCAACCCGCGCGGTCGCGAGGTGGGCTTTGCCCGCCGCATCGCGCCAACGGAGGCGGGGCTTGTTCACCCGCTGCTGGCAGGGCGCCCGCGTGCGTTCGATGCACCAGCGGTGCACGAAGACGAGGTGGTGGTGCCTCCAGCGGCGGATTGCACCTTGCTGGCCTTCAATGGTGTCTCACCGTTTCAGGCTGTCGAGATCACGAAGGATGGCGGGTGCTTCTGGGGCGTGCAGTATCACCCGGAATTCTCGCTGCTGGAGCTGTCAGCCATTATCCGGCGCAACCTGCCCAAGCTGACGCAGGAGGGCTTCTTCGCGAGCGTCGAGGCAGGCGCGGTCCATGTCGACGAACTGGATGCGCTGCATGCCGCGCCTGACCGCAAGGACTTGGCCTGGAAGCACGGGCTGGACGCCCAGGTGCTGGAACCCGCCTTGCGCCTGACCGAAATCTCGAACTTTCTCGCCCATCTCGTGAAGCCGACCAAGAGTGCCCGCCTGAGGGCATGATCTCGCCATCGCGCCGCCGCAAAGGGGAGACGCTTTGATGCATCTGCCATCGGAGACTGATGCCATGCGCCTGCCCAATGTCTTGACTGCCTTCCTGCCGCTGACCGCGACGCTGCTTCTGCCTTTTGGTGCAGCGTTTGCGGCTGATCTGGACCTCGCGTCCAGGATCGATCGCGTAACTGTCTATCCCGACGGTGCGGTCGTCACGCGGTTGGGGCAGGCGAGCCTTGGGGCGGGCGCTTCCCAGATCGTGCTGCGGGGCCTGCCCGCCACCATCGATCCGGCCTCGATCCGGGTGGAGGGCAAGGGCTCGGCGGCGTTCTCGATTGGCGCGGTCGATGTCCGCACTGTGCCGGGCGATGCACGGCCGGCGGTCGATGCCGCGCTTGAGAGCAAGCTCAGGACCCTGCGCGACGAGCGCGAGGTTGTGACAGGTCGCCTTCTGGCGGCGCAAGGCAAGAAGGCGGCAATCGATCGCTTTGCCCAGGCCGGGCCAGACGCATTGGGCAGTGAGGGCAAGGCGCTCGCCATCACCGAGTGGGCCA
>JANMMX010000050.1:0-1513 GCA_031373605.1 Allobosea sp.
CTTTCAACGGCGCCCGCGACAGGGCGGGGCGCCGCTGAAAGGACCGGTCAGGTCAGCTTACGCCGGGCAGGGCGTGCCGGACGTCTCGGGCGTCTCTTCGCCAGCCGCTGCGGCCTCTGGAGAGGCAGGCGCAGATGCCTGCCCCGCCCAGCCACTCTGGCTCCAGTTCTTCAACGCCGCCCAGGTGGAGCGATCCAGCCGGAACTGGTCACTCGGATACAGGCCGCCGCGTGCCGCCAGGGCGCGCAGCACCGAGCCCTCATGCCGGAAGCCGGACTTTTCCAGCACGCGCCGCGAGCCTGGATTGATGACGCGCGCATGCGCCTCGACGGCGGGCGTCTCCAGCAGCGTGAACACGGCATCGACCATGGCCTGCACGGCTTGCGTGCCATAGCCCTTGTTCCAGTGGGGTGAGCCCAGCCAGTACCCCAATGTGGGCGCATCCGCCTCACCCGGATGGGCGCTGACCATGCCGATCAGATCGTTGGGGCGCCCCTTCAGCGTCACGGCCAGCACGAGGTGCTCGCCCGTGGCATTGCCCTTGCGCATCGCGAAGATGGCAGGCTCGGCGCTTTCTGGCGGATAGGGATGGGGCACATTTGCCGTCATCTCCGCGACGGCTTTCTCGCCTGCCTGACGGATGATCGCGCTTGCATCTGAAATCCGGGGCCAGCGCAGCCAGAGGCTGCGGGTTTCGAGCCGGAACACATCGTCGCGTGTCAGATCAGGGAACATGGGGTCTCTCCGATAGGCCAAAAAAAACGGGGGAGATGGTTGCTCCATCTCCCCCGTCATCCTGATCTTCCGGGAAACCCTTGATGGGCTGGTCTTCCCCTTGATCGACTGGTTCGATGGAACCAGCGGATCGGGGAAAACCTAATCCGCTGTCTTATTCTGCGGCCACTTGGGCCGGGACGACCGTTACGTAAGCTCGGCCAAGTTTCGTCAGGAATCGGACGCGACCGGCGGCTTTCGCAAACAGCGTGTGGTCTTTGCCCATGCCGACATTGGCACCGGGATGCCACTTGGTGCCGCGCTGACGAATCAGAATGTTGCCAGGCACGACGGCCTGGTCGCCGAAGCGCTTGACGCCCAGACGCTTGCTTTCGGAATCGCGACCGTTGCGCGATGAACCGCCTGCTTTTTTATGAGCCATGACAGATGCCCTCGAATTTCATGTGACGTGTGTAAATCGGATTCGTGAAAAAAGCTACCGGCGCGGCGGCTTGAGCTTTCGCTCAGGCTTGCCGCGCCTGCAAACTCAGAGGTCTTTGCCCGAAGCGAGCTCGGCCTGATCGGCCTTGGCGCGCGGCGGCTTGCCATTGAGCAGTTCCTGCGCCTGCATAACCCACTCTTCGCGGGTGGCGCGGCCACGCAGGGCGAGCTCTTCGTCCCACTTGGCGACATCAGCCTCAGACCAGGCGGCGATCTCGTTCCAGGTCTGGATGCCGGCAGCGCGCAGCTTCTTCTCGATGGTCGGGCCGATGCCCGAGATCAGCGAGAGGTTGGAAGC
>JANMMX010000128.1:0-12234 GCA_031373605.1 Allobosea sp.
GTGCTCGATGGGCTGGGCTTCAGCCAGGAGATGATGGATGGCGATGTCGGCAAGCTCTCGGGCGGCTGGAAGATGCGCGTGGCGCTCGCGCGCATCCTGCTCATGCGGCCCAATGTCATGCTGCTCGACGAGCCGAGCAACCACCTGGATCTCGAAAGTCTGATCTGGCTGGAGACGTTCCTGAAGGACTATGACGGCGCCTTGATGATGACCTCGCATGACCGCGAGTTCATGAACCGCATCGTCACCAAGATCGTCGAGATCGATGCCGGTTCGCTCAATGCCTATTCCGGCAATTTCGAGTTCTACGAGCAGCAGCGGCAGCTCAACGAGAAGCAGCAGCAGGCGCAGTTCGAGCGCCAGCAGGCGATGCTGGCCAAGGAAATCAGCTTCATCGAGCGCTTCAAGGCGCGGGCCTCGCATGCAGCCCAGGTGCAGAGCCGGGTGAAGAAGCTCGACAAGATCGACCGGGTGGAGCCGCCGCGCCGCCGCCAGACGGTGCAGTTCGAGTTTCTGCCCGCGCCGCGCTCGGGCGAGGACGTGGTCAGCATCAAGCGTGTCCACAAGCGCTATGGCAGCCGCACCATCTATGAGGGGCTCGACCTTGAGCTGCGCCGCAAGGAGCGCTGGTGCGTCATGGGCGTCAATGGTGCCGGCAAATCCACCCTCCTCAAGCTGGTTGCGGGTTCGACCGAGCCGGATGAGGGGACGGTCGCCATCGGCGCCAGCGTCAAGATGGGCTATTTCGCCCAGCACGCGATGGAAGTGCTGAATGGTGAGCAGACGGTGTTCCAGTCGCTGGAAGATTCGTTCCCGCAAGCGGGCCAGGGTTCGTTGCGTGCGCTGGCGGGCTGCTTCGGCTTTTCAGGCGATGATGTCGAAAAGCGCTGCCGTGTGCTGTCAGGCGGCGAGAAGGCCCGGCTTGTGATGGCCAAGATGCTCTACGATCCGCCAAACTTCCTCGTGCTGGACGAGCCCACCAACCATCTCGACATGGCCACCAAGGAAATGCTTATCACCGCCCTTTCGCAATATGAGGGCACGATGCTGTTTGTCAGCCATGACCGGCATTTTCTGGCCGCGCTCTCCAACCGCGTGCTGGAGCTGACGCCGGACGGCATTCACGCCTATGGCGGCGGTTATACCGAATATGTGGCGCGCACGGGCCAAGAAGCGCCCGGCTTGCGCAGCTGATGAAGAGCTTGCGCAGCTGAGGCAGAGCCTGCAGGGTTAACCGCACGTTTACCCTGTCAGGGCGTGTTGCCCGAGTAGGTTGACCTTGGTGCATCACCGCCCTAAATGAGAATGAACGTTCATTCTCATTGCGGTGCCATGTCTCAGACCGTGACCCAACCCGCCACTCTGGAACGCCGCGTCCGCATTCTGGATGCAGCCGAGCGCGTGTTTGCAGCCGAAGGCATTCACTCGGCGACGATGAGCGCTGTCGCGCTTGAGGCGCAGATGAGCCCGGGAAACCTGTATCGCTATTTCCCTTCCAAGGAAGCGATCGTGGCCGGACTGGCCGAGCGTGACCGGACTGAGATCCTCACCGATTTTGCCGCGCTCGCCCATGGGCCGGTGACATTCGATGCGCTGGAGGCGCTGGGTCGGCGCCATCTGGTGGATGAGCCGCGCCGCAAGATGATGATCACGCTCCAGATCTGGGCTGAATCCACGCGCAATCCTGATGTCGCCAAGCTGTGCCTGGGCGTTGAAGGCGCCGTGAGCCAAGGCCTACAGGCCTTTGTGACTCTGGCGAAGGCCAATGGCGAGGTGCCGCATGATCTGCATGATGAGGACTTCATCCTGGCGATTTTCATGCTTGTGGATGGTTTCATGCGCTTCAGGGCAACCAAGCCAGATTTCGATGCCGCGCATGCAGCCGATCTGATGTTCAAGTCGATCCGCATCCTTGCTGCCACCCTGAAAACAGATTCCTCGCAGACAGGCGCCGCTGCAGACGTGCCGGTTGCCGGCGCCCCGATCTCCTTTGTGGACAAAGTGTCATGACATATCGCCCAGCCCATTGGCCTTCTTTTGCTTTTCTTGCCCTGGCAATCGCGGCGCTGCCTGGTTTCGCGGTGCCGTTGATGGCGGCTGAGCCGGCTAAGGTGGATGCGGCAAAAGCCGCTGACCCGAAAGCCGTCACAGCGCCAGCAAAAGGCCCGGCCATCACCGTGACGCAGGCGAGGACTGGCACGATATCCGACATGGCCATCGTGGGTGGCACATTGACAGCACGCGAAGAGATCATGGTGGCCGCCCAGATCGAGGGTCTGGCCATTGTCCAGATCCTTGTTGACGAGGGTGCACGCGTGAAGGCGGGCGACGTGCTGGCGCGTCTCAACCGCGAGATGCTTGATGTCTCCCTGCTGCAGAACAAGGCGCAGCGCGCCCGGGCAGATGCAGCCATCGCGCAGGCGCGGGCGCAGATCACCGAGGTTGAGGCCCTGCGTGTCGCCGCGAACAACTCGTTTGGTCGGGCGCGGTCCTTGCGCGAAGACGGCATCACGTCGGCTGAAACACTCGATCAGCGGCAGGCGGCTGCCACGCAGGCCAATGCGCGCGTCACCAGTGCGCAGCAGACGCTGAAGCTGGCTGAGGCCGACAAGGCGGTGTCCGAGGCACAGGCTGCGGAGCTCGAAATCCGGCTGGCACGCACCGAGATCAAGGCCCCGGCCGCCGGCATCATCAACCGTCGCACGGCCCGGCTTGGCGCCATTGCGGCAGGTGCGGCTGATCCGCTGTTCCGCATCATCGAGAATGGTGCAGTCGAACTTGAGGCCGATGTGGCCGAGGGCACCTTGACCAAGCTGAAAGAAGGCCAGGCAGCGACTGTGCGGCCGGCGGGTTACGAGACGGATCTCGTGGCACGTGTCAGGCTTGTCTCACCGGAAGTCTCGCGCACGACGCGGCTTGGCAAGGTCAGACTCGCGCTGGTTGATGCGCCTGCGCTGCCCGTCGGCGCGTTTGCGCGCGGGACCATCGAGGTCGCGCGTTCGACCGGCATCGTCCTGCCGCTTTCGTCTGTTCAGTTCGGCATTGACGGTGCGCGCGTTCAGGTCGTCGTCAATGACGTCGTCGAGACGCGCATTGTCACGACCGGGCTGCGCTCAAGCTCGATGATCGAGATCACCAAGGGGCTCGCCGCCAATGAACAGGTGGTGACGCTGGCAGGCACGTTCCTGCGCAATGGAGACCGCGTCAGCCCGGTGCTGGCGCAGGTGACCCAGTAAAACTCCGGAAGGCGGCACCACCTCATGGCTTTCAACGTCTCGGCCTATTCCATCCGGCGCCCGATTCCTTCGGTTGTGCTGTTCGTGGTGCTGATGCTGATGGGCTGGGTCAGCTTCATGCAGCTGCCCATCACGCGCTTCCCCAACATCGACGTGCCGGTCATCGCCGTCACGGTAACCCAGCCGGGTGCGGCCCCCGCCGAGCTGGAGACACAGGTTGCCAAGCGGATCGAGGATGCCGTCTCGGGCATTACCGGCGTCAAGAACATGATCTCGACGCTCACCGACGGCACATCAACCACAGCGGTCGAGTTCCGGCTCGAGGTCAACACGGACCGGGCGCTGAACGATGTGAAGGACGCCATTGCCAAGGTGCGCGCCGAGTTGCCACGCAATGTCGACGAACCGATCATCAACCGCATCGATGTCGAGGGCCAGTCGATCCTGACCTACACGGTCTCGGCACCGGGCAAGACGTTGGAGCAGCTCTCCTGGTTTGTCGACGACACGGTCAAGCGCGCGCTTCAGGGCGCCAAGGGCGTGGGCCGGGTTGAGCGCATTGGCGGCGTGGCACGCGAAATTCATGTGACGCTTGATCCTGACCGGCTGATGTCGCTTGGCATCACGGCGGGCGACGTTAACCGCCAGTTGCGAGCCACCAATGCCGACATGGCGGGCGGTCGCGGCGAGCTGGGCGGTCAGGAACAATCCATCCGCACGCTGGCTGGCGCGCGCACGGTGCAGTCGCTCTCCGAGACCAAGATCGTGCTGCCGGGCGGGCGCGAGGCACGCCTCTCGGACCTTGGCACTGTGACCGATACCTATGAGGAGCCGCGCTCCTTCGCGCGCCTCAATGGCACGACGCCGGTGGTTTCGGCCGCCATCTACCGGGCCAAGGGCGCCAGCGACTATGACGTGAAGAACGCCATCGAGAAGCGCATTGCCGAGCTCGCAAAGAGCAACGCTGAGGTGAGCTACGCGCTGATCGACGATTCCGTGCGCTACACTTATGGCAATTATGTCTCGTCCATGTCTTCACTGATCGAGGGCGCGATCCTCGCCGTCATTGTCGTCTTCATCTTCCTGAAGGACTGGCGCGCAACGCTGATCTCTTCGGTCGCGCTGCCATTGTCGGTGATCCCGACCTTCTTCGCGATTGACGCGATGGGCTTTTCGCTCAACCTCGTCAGCCTGCTGGCGATCACGCTGGTCACCGGCATTCTGGTCGATGATGCCATCGTCGAGATCGAGAACATCGTTCGCCACATGCGCATGGGCAAATCGCCCTATCGTGCTGCGATGGAGGCCGCCGACGAGATCGGTCTGGCGGTGATGGCCATCACGCTGACCATTGTCGCGATCTTCACGCCTGTCAGCTTCATGGGCGGTGTTGCCGGGCAATATTTCAAGCAGTTCGGGCTGGTGGTTGCCGTCGCCGTGCTGTTTTCGCTGCTGGTCGCACGTCTCATCACGCCGATGATGGCGGCCTATTTCCTGCGGCCACACCATGCCGTGGTGGAAAAGGATGGCTGGCTGATGCGGGCCTATCTCGGCCTGCTGCACAAGACGCTGGCTGTGAAGGCGGTGCTGCTGCCGCTGCGCACCAAAGCCACGGGCGAGCGCCGGCGCCTGCACCTGAGCGCGGCCTATCTCACCGTGCTCGTGGGCTTTGGCCTGTTCTATGGCACGATCAAGGCCGCAAGCCTGCTGCCGCAGGGCTTCATTCCGCCTGAAGACGCCTCGCGCTTCGTTCTGGCACTGGAGCTTCCGCCGGGCTCCACGCTCGAGGCGACGCGCAACCGCACCGATCAGGTGGTGGCGCGTCTGCGCGAAATGCCGGAAGTGGCCAATGTGCTGGTCTTTGGCGGGACTTCACCGACCGGCACGCGCGAGCTGCGGCGGGCCACTGTCATCCTCAAGCTGACGCCGAAGAAGGAGCGCAAGAAGAGCCAGCGCATCCTCGAGGCAGAGTCGATCGACATCGTCAAATCCATCCCCGACATCAGGGCCTGGCGCCTGAATGATCGCGGCGACCGCGAACTGTCCGTGAGCTTCATCTCCAACGATGCCGATGCACTCACGAAAGCGACGGGTGACATTGAAGCCCAGATGCGCCGCGTGCCCGGCTTCACCAATGTTGCTGCCGTGGCTGGTCTCGAGCGGCCGGAAATCCGGGTGACGCCGCGCGCCGATGAAGCCGCGCGACTGGGCGTGACAACAGACCAGATTTCGGAGGCCGTGCGCGTGGCCACCATTGGCGATGTCGGGCCGGCGCTGGCCAAGTTCAATGCGGGCGACCGGTTGATTCCGATCCGTGTGCAAATGGAAGAAAAGGCGCGCGAGGATCTGGCATTGGTCAGCGCCATGACGGTGACCGGCACCACCGGCCTGTCAGTGCCGCTGAATGCCGTGGCCGACATCGCCTTTGGACAGGGCCCGTCCTCGGTTGACCGCTTCAACCGCGAGAGGCGCGTCGTCATCGGCACCGATCTGGTCAAGATCACAACAGGCGAGGGTCTCGACATCATCAACAAGCTCCCGGCGGTGGCAAATCTGCCAGCGGGCGTGCGGCTGCAGGTGACGGGCGATGCCGAGATTCAGGGCGAGGTGTTTTCCGGGTTCATCAAGGCGATGGGGCTTGGGCTGGTGATCGTCTTCGGCGTGCTGGTGCTGCTGTTCGGCTCGGTCTTCCAGCCGATCACGATCATGCTCTCGCTGCCGCTCTCGATTGGCGGCGTCATCCTCGCGTTGCTGGCCACCAGCAATCCCGTCTCGATGCCGGTTGTCATCGGCATCCTGATGCTGTTCGGCATTGTCACCAAGAATGCGATCATGCTGGTCGATTTTGCGGTCGAGGAGCAGGCCAAGGGCATCGAGCGGCTGGAAGCCATCATCGATGCCGGGCGCAAGCGGGCGCGGCCCATCGTGATGACGACCATCGCCATGGTGGCCGGCATGATCCCCAGCGCCATTGCCTTTGGCGATGGCGGCGAGTTCCGCGCGCCAATGGCCATTGCCGTCATCGGCGGGTTGCTGGTTTCGACGGTGCTGAGCCTTGTTTTCGTGCCGAGTTTCTTCATCGTCATGGACGACATCAGCCGCATCGTCTCGCGCCTGTTCAGCCGCTTTGTCGGCCCTTCCGAGGACGAGAGCACATGGGTGGCGCATGTGAACCCGCAGGAGGCGCATGACGCAGCGCTGAATGCTGCGATACCAGCGCCCAAGCCAAGACTGGCTGCGGAGTGAACGCTGCGCCCAAGTCACGACCAGACATGAAAAAGGCCGCCCTCAAGGCAGCCTTTTTGCTGATCCTGCTTGTGCCCCGAGCGTGTCAGACCTGACGCGCCACCATCATCTTCTTGACCTCGGCAATGGCCTTGGCCGGGTTCAGGCCCTTGGGGCAGGCATTGGCGCAGTTCATGATCGTGTGGCAGCGATAGAGCCGGAACGGGTCTTCGAGGTTGTCCAGCCGCTCGCCAGTGGCCTCGTCGCGCGAGTCGATCAGCCAGCGATAGGCCTGCAGCAGCACGGCCGGGCCGAGATAACGGTCGCCATTCCACCAGTAGCTCGGGCAGGAGGTGGAGCAGCAGGCGCAGAGAATGCACTCGTAAAGCCCGTCAAGCTTCTCGCGGTCATCCTTGGACTGTGCCCATTCCTTTTCAGGCGCTGGCGTCGTCGTCTTCAGCCAGGGCTCGATCGAGGCGTGCTGGGCATAAAAGCGCGTCAGGTCCGGCACCAGGTCCTTGATGACCGGCAGATGCGGCAGCGGATAGATCGCGACGGCACCCTTGCTGTGGCACTCATCAATGCCTGACGTGCAGGCCAGCCCGTTCTTGCCAGCCATATTCATGGCGCAGGAGCCGCAAATGCCTTCGCGGCACGAGCGGCGGAAGGTCAGCGTCGGGTCGACATTGTTCTTGATCCAGATCAGCGCATCCAGAACCATGGGTCCGCAATCATCGCGGTCCACCCAATAGCTGTCAGTGCGCGGATTGGCATCGTCATCCGGGTTCCAGCGGTAGATCTTGAACTCGGTCAGGTTGTTGGCGCCATGCGGCTTCGGCCAGGACTTGCCAACCGTGACGCGCGAATTGGTGGGGAGGTTGAATTCAGCCATAAAGATCAGCTCTTTCGTGTCTTGGCGCGCTGGTTGGACTGCTGCAACGCAGGCATCAAATCGTTGTTTTCTTCAATTCGCAGCATGCGGATGTCACGCACAGACGGTTCAAACCATGGAAATTCGCTGGCAAGATTCTGTGCGACCATCACGCAAGTCACGACATCAATATCATCACCACCGAAATAGACTGATCCTTGCTGGTGAGTGAAACCGCGGCTCTCCAGGAAATTACGAATATCGGCATAGGCATTGTTCCATGATGGTCCGGGATAGACATCCTGCAGGATCAACGTGTCGAGATCGAATGAGATGGCGTAGGTCACAGGCGGCCTCCCTCGACGCGTGTTATGGCCGGGCCCCGCTACGACAAAGCTGCGCGGTGGCGCATCCGAGTAGCCAGACTTGATTTGCGCGCGGGAGGCCATGATCCCCTCAATACACCCGCGCCTTGGGCGCGATGTATTCGATGTCGTTGGACATGGTGTAGGTGTGGACCGGACGGTCATCGATGGAGACCGTGCGCTTCTCGTCGTCGATCCAGGCGAGCGTGTGCTTCATCCAGGTCTTGTCGTTGCGATCCGGGAAATCCTCGCGCGAGTGGGCGCCGCGGCTCTCGGTGCGGTTGGCGGCCGACTCCATCGTCACCACGGCCTGCGTGATGAGGTTGTCGAATTCCAGCGTCTCGAGCAGGTCGGTGTTCCAGATCAGCGAACGGTCCTTGGTGGCGACATCCGACAGCCCACCCCAGACCTCGTTGATGAGCTGCTGGCCTTCTTTCAGCACCTCGCCGGTGCGGAACACGGCGCAGTTGGACTGCATCGTCGCCTGCATCCTGGCGCGCAAGGTGGCGGTCGGCGTGCCGCCATTGGCATTGCGGTAGCGGTCAAGGCGGGTGAGCGCCATGTCGGCGGAGTTGGAGGGCAGGTCCGGCTGCGAGGCGCCGGGCGAAACCAGCTCGGCGGAGCGCAGGCCCGCCGCGCGGCCAAACACCACCAGATCGATCAACGAGTTCGAGCCCAGCCGGTTGGCGCCATGCACCGAGACGCAGGCCGCCTCGCCAATCGCCATCAGGCCCGGCACCACGGTGTCAGGGTTGCCATTGACCTTGGTCAGCACCTCGCCGTGGAAGTTCGTCGGGATGCCGCCCATGTTGTAATGCACGGTCGGCAGAACCGGGATCGGCTCGCGCGTCACATCGACACCGGCAAAGATCTTGGCGCTTTCCGAGATGCCAGGCAGGCGCTCGTGCAGGATCTTGGGGTCGAGATGGTCAAGGTGGAGATAGATATGGTCTTTCGCCTTGCCGACGCCGCGGCCTTCGCGGATTTCCATGGTCATGGCGCGCGAAACGACATCGCGCGAGGCCAGATCCTTGGCCGAGGGGGCATAGCGCTCCATGAAGCGCTCGCCCTCGGAATTGGTGAGATAGCCACCCTCGCCGCGTGAGCCTTCGGTGATGAGGCAGCCCGCGCCATAAATGCCGGTCGGGTGGAACTGCACGAACTCCATGTCCTGCAGCGGCAGGCCGGCGCGCAGCGCCATGGCATTGCCATCGCCCGTGCAGGTATGGGCAGAAGTGGCCGAGAAGTAGGCGCGGCCATACCCGCCGGTTGCCAGAATGCACATGTTGGCGCGGAAACGATGCAGCGTGCCATCATCCATCTTGAGCGCGATCACGCCCCTGCAGCGGCCTTCCTCATCCATGATGAGGTCGATGGCGAAATATTCGATGAAGAACTCGGTCTGCGCGCGCAGCGCCTGGCCATAGAGCGTGTGCAGGATGGCATGGCCGGTCCGGTCAGCCGCAGCACAGGTGCGCTGGGCAATGCCCTTGCCATATTCCGTGGTCATGCCGCCAAAGGGGCGCTGGTAGATCTTGCCGGCCTCGGTGCGCGAGAAGGGAACGCCCCAATGCTCCAGCTCATAGACAGCGGCGGGGGCATTGCGCACCAGATACTCGATCGCATCCTGATCGCCCAGCCAGTCCGACCCCTTGACGGTGTCATACATGTGGAAGCGCCAGTCATCCTCGCCCATGTTGCCAAGTGCTGCCGAAATGCCGCCCTGTGCTGCAACCGTATGCGAGCGCGTGGGGAAGACCTTCGAGATGCAGGCCGTTTTCAGGCCTGCCTGCGCACAGCCCACGGTGGCGCGAAGGCCAGCGCCGCCTGCACCCACCACCACCACATCGAAGGTGTGATCGGTAATCTCATAGGCCGGGCCGGTATAGGGCGCATTCGAGCGCCGCTGGGCCGAGCCTGTGCCGGATGTTTTGCGAGCAGTTCTGGCAGTTGCCATGGCATCAGCCTCCAAAGGCGATCTTGAGGATGGCGAAGGTACAGGCTGCACCCACCGCTATCGCGAAAAACGTGTTGCCCATCACGGCTGCCAGCTTGGCACCTTCACCATGGACATAATCCTCGATGATGACCTGCATGCCGAGACGCATGTGAATCAAACCGGAGATCACGAATAAAAGCATAAGAATGGCCACAAGCGGATGCGACAGGATGCCCATCGCTGCCGCATAGGGCTTGCCGACCAGCGCGATCACCGTGCCGAGAAAGGCAATCGACAGCACGATGTTGGCGACAGCGGTAACGCGTTGCAGCCAGAAGTGCTCAGTGCCGGACTTGGCCGAACCGAGGCCGCGAACGCGGCCGAGCGGTGTGCGCATGGAGGAGGGTGAGTTCATGGCGTTTCCTCTTCAGCTTACGGCGTAAGCGACGGACCAGATCAGCAGCGTCAGGATCGCAGCCAGCGGCATACTGAAGCGCGCCATGTTCATGCGCACCTGCGGGTCATAGCCATGGCCCAGATCCCAGACGAAATGCCGCAAGCCGCCCAGCATGTGCTGCATCAGCGCAAAGGTGTAGCCGAACAGTACGAGCCGCCCGAACCAGGACGCAGCGAGCCACTGCGCCATGTCGAATGAGGACTTGCCCGAGGCAGCGGCCACCAGCCAGGCGGCGATCAGGACCGTGCCCACATACAGAGCGACACCCGTCGCGCGATGCATGATCGACATCGCCATGGTCCAGGACCAGCTGTAGATCTGCAGGTGCGGCGACAAGGGACGACTGACAGGTCTGTTGCCCTGACCCTCGATTGAACCTTCGGCCATCAGAATGCTCCGACTTGTGGCAAGTGGCGCACAATGTGCCACGAACACGCCTGAGAGCCACGTTTAAATCCATGGCCCGTGATTAGAACCGTTCCTAACGGCTTCGTTGCAGTGCGGCAATGCGACATGCGGCGCATAACAGTGACAACTTCAGCAAAGTGTCATTTTTTCTGTGAGGCGGCTGGGGCGGCAGTGATCTTGCGCGGCATGATTGCCCAAAGATCAAGGTCGAGAATGACGCCTTCGGCATAGCCATCCGCTGTCTTCAGCGGGAAATCGGCACAAGGCCGGTTTGTCGTGGCCACCAGCCGCAGCCTCAGCGCGCCGATGTCATTGCGTTCGGGCAGGGCGGCTGTCTCCAGCACCTCGCTCCAGGCATAGACCGTGTCGCCGGCAAAGAGTGGCGCGACATGCCGCCCACCATTGATCGCGGCAATCTGGAAGGCATTGGCCAGCCCGTTGAACGACAATGCGCGCGCAAGGCTGATGACATGGCCGCCATAGATCAGCCGCTTGCCGAAGCGGGTATCTTTTGCAGCATGGGCATCGAAATGCACCTTGGCCGTGTTCTGCCAGAGCCGCGTCGCGATCTGGTGCTCGGCCTCTTCGACGCTCATGCCATCGACATGGTCGATCCGCTCGCCCGCAGCATAGTCCTCCCATACATGGGCAGCGCCCGCCAGCTCCGCGTCATAACTGCCGGCTTTCAGGCGCGCGCAAGCATGCCCGAGCTCACAGACGGGCACTGCCGCTGCAAGTTCCGGCACATGCTCCTGCATCGCCGGTGTGCCCGGCAGCCGCTTGCGGACCAGGACCCAGCGCACATAGCTCAGCACCGCGCCGCCATACTGGTTGTGGCCTGTGGAGCGCACATAGACGATGCCGGCATCGCCCGCCGAGGTCTGCTTCAGACCGATGACTTCGGAAGTCGTCGAAAGCGTATCGCCCACAAAGACGGGCGAGTGAAACACACCTTCGGCATAGCCGAGATTGGCGACGGCGTTCAAAGAGATATCCGGCACTGTCTTGCCGAAGACGATGTGGAACACCACCAGATCATCCACCGGCGCCTGACTGTATCCGACGACGCGGGCAAAATGATCGGATGACTGCACGGCAAAGCGCGAGCCAAACAGCGCGATGTTGAGGGAGGCATCCCCCGGCGTGACGGTGCGCGGTGTGGCGTGGCGAATGATCTCGCCGAGACGAAAATCTTCGAAAAAGCGGCCTGCACTGGTTTTGGCGCTGGTCTTTGCGGTTGTCTGCCCGGTCATGGTGAAGGCTCGCTCGCAGTCAAACAGCGTCAGAAGCGACCGCCACCAAAAATCTCGAACACAATGTTGCGCAGGAAGATCAGGCCGATGATGAGGATGATCGGCGAAATGTCGATGCCGCCCAGATTGGGCAGGATCTTGCGGATGGGTCGCAGCGCGGGTTCGGTCACCTTGTAAAGAAATTCGCCAATCCGGTCGACGATCGGGCTGCGCGCATTGACCACGTTGAATGCGATCAGCCAGCTCAGGATCGCCGAGGCAATCAGGATGTAGATGTAGAGATTGATGAGCGTGTCGAAGAGCCAGAGAATGGAGCGCATCGGTCTGAGCCAAAGTCCTGAGGGCAAAGGGCGCGCGTCCAGATTGACAGCCGCGCGGCGCAAGGCCTACAACGCCCGCGCCTTGGGGCTGTAGCTCAGATGGGAGAGCGCTGCAATCGCACTGCAGAGGTCAGGGGTTCGATTCCCCTCAGCTCCACCA
>JANMMX010000129.1:0-4168 GCA_031373605.1 Allobosea sp.
GGCGCGACACCGGCGGCGACCGCCGCCAACCTGCAGGCCTCGCTGACGGCGGCGATGACGCGCGAGGCGCAGACCTCGCTCTCGGCCTCGTCCAGCATCATCGCCACCACCAACTTCTTCAATGCCACCCCGACCACGGGCCCTTTGCGGGTTCCCGGACCCGGTTTTGCCACAGCAGTTGCTCCGCCATCATCCACCGGCACGACACTGACGACGGTCATCTGGTACCAGGGCGACCACGGCACCAGCCCGTCGCGCACAACCGCGCCGCTCCAGATCGATGCGTCGCAGGTGGTGGGCACCGGCGCGCGCGCCAATGAGCAGGCCTTCCGCGTCGGCATGGCGCAGTTTGCGGCGCTGGCCGCCGAAACCTTCTCCGCCACCGATGTGAATGCGCGCGACCGCTATGAGGCGCTGGCGCAGCGCGGCCGCTCGAACCTGTCCTTCCAGAACGGCGTGCAGGCGCCTTCCGAGATCGCGGTGGAACTGGCGACCGCGCAGACCGCGATGAAGAATGCCAAGGAGCGGCACTCGGCCACCAAGATTTACCTGACGGCGGCGAACGCCAAGATCGAGGATGTCTCGGTGGAAGAGGTTGCCAGCTCGATCCTGACCTTGCAGACCCGGTTGCAGGCGAGCTACCAGACCACCTCCATCCTCTCGCGGCTGAGCCTGACGGAGTATCTGCGCTGAGTGTTGCGCTTGGTGACTTCGGCGCGCTTGGCGACCTCGGCGCGTTTGCCAACCTGGCCGGTTTGCTATTGGCGGGTTTGATCGGTTCGTTGGAACCCATCAGTCTTATAGATGAGTTCGATCACCAATTTGCCTAGACAATCTGGCCAGCATTGCGCCTTTTTAGATTGACGTTGCCCCTCGCGCTGCCCCAACATGCGTTCAACGCATAACAACATGGGGGAGCTGGCTTTGGATTGGGACCGGATCAGGATTTTTTACACGGTCGCCGAATCCGGCAGCTTCACCAAAGCAGGCGACGGGCTGGGTCTCAGCCAATCTGCTGTGAGCCGCCAGATCGGCGCGCTTGAGCGTGAACTGCGTGCACCGCTTTTCCACCGGCACACACGTGGGCTGATCCTGACCGAACAGGGCGAGCTGCTGTGGCGTGCCGCGCGCGAGATGATGCAGCGCCTGGAGCGAACGCGTTCCCAGCTTTCCGAGACGCGCGAGAACCCGTCAGGCACGCTGAAGGTCACGGCCACCCGTGGGCTCGGGGGCCATTGGCTGACGCCGCGCCTGTCGGAGTTTCTCGATGCCTATCCGGAGATCAAGGTCGAGCTGATCCTCACCGATGACGAACTGGACCTGTCGATGCGTGAGGCGGACATCGCCATTCGCCTGCGCCAGCCGCAGCAGCCGGACCTTATCCAGCGTCGCCTGTTCACGGTGCATTTCCACGTCTATGCCGCGCCGGCCTATATCAAGCGGTTCGGCGAGCCTGCCAGTTTCGATGAGCTCGACAACCACCGCATCCTGTCCTTCGGCGGCTCCTCACCGTCCTATCTCATGGGCGTGCATTGGCTCGGCACCGCCGGTCGCGATCCGAAGACACCACGCCCGATCCACCTGATCGTCAACAACATCACGGCGCTGAAGCGCGCAGTGGATAGCGGCGCAGGGCTTGCCGTACTGCCGGACTATCTGATCGAGCCTGGGTCGCCGCTGGTGCGCCTGCTGCGCGATTCAGACATGCCGTCGCTGGAGAGCTATCTGGTCTATCCGGAAGAGATGAAATCTGTGGCGCGCGTGCAGGTTTTCCGCGATTTCCTGATCCAGAAGGCTCAGCGCTGGGCATACTGAGGCCAGAATAAGGCTGATGCATGCGGTGAGCGCATGACGGCTGCCACTTTTGTTGCATTGCAACATGGCGCTTTAAAGGGCAATCTCTGGGCTCGGTTTTGAGCGGCGTCCGCATTCTCCTCCCGGCGTTGAGGTCGCTCTTCCGTTCCCCTCCGGGGCATCTTGCTGAAAGGCGATTTGCCCCGAACCTTCAAAGGCCGGCATCCGTCATGCGGATTGTCGGCCTTTTTTTATGCAAAACTGCTGGCTTGCTGACACTGGCGCGGCGGGAACAAGAGCCCTGATTTCAAACCGATCAGAGATACAGCCGCTCGCCTTCCAGCCCCTTGTAGAGCCCGGCCACCTGTTCGCCATAGCCGTTATAGATGAGGGTTGGCACGCGCTCGCGGCTGCCCAGCGGCTGCTCGGTGGCCTGGCTCCAGCGGGGATGGGGCACGGCCGGGTTCACATTGGCCCAGAAGCCATATTCGGACGCCTGCAACGCTTCCCAGAAGCTCTTGGGACGCTCGGCCACAAAGCTGATGCGCGTGATCGACTTGATCGACTTGAAGCCGTATTTCCATGGCGTCGCCAGCCGCAGCGGCGCGCCGAACTGGTTGGCGAGCGGTTTGCCGTAAACACCGGTGACCATCAGCGTGAGATCATTGGTGGCTTCCGCCATGGTGAGCCCCTCGCTGTAGGGCCAGGGATACCAGCGCTGCAGCTGGCCCGGCGCAATGGACGGGTTGCTGAAGGTTTCGAATCGCACGTACTTTGCAGCAGCCGAGGGGCGCGCCAGCGCGATCAAAGCCTTCAGCGGAAAACCGGTCCACGGCACGGCCATGGCCCAGGCCTCGACGCAGCGGAAGCGGTAAAGCCGCTCCTCGATCGGCATCTTACGGATCAGGTCATCGATGCCAAGCTCCATCGGCGCCTCGACCAGCCCGTCGATCTTGACGCTCCATGGCCGCGTCTTCAGCTTGCGCGCCGCGACCACCACATCCTTCGACGAGCCGAATTCGTAGAAATTGTTGTAAGCAGAGGCCAGCGCCTCCGATGTGAGCGGGCGATCCAGCGTGAAGGCCTCGTTGCGCCTGGCGGGGTAGAGATCCAGCGTCGGATCAGCGGCTTGCGCGGCAGCCAGTTCTGGCAAGGCACCTGCGGCCAGAAGGCCAGCGCCCGCACCCAGCAGGCTGCGACGGTTGAGAAACGCATGCTCAGGCGTGGCCTGGCTCTCGGGGATGACCCATGAAGGCGTGCGTTTGATGAGCATGGCTGTTCCTGTTCGCTGACGTGGACTGCATCAGCAAGGCCACAAGCGACCGATCACCGCAACTCACATGACCGTCAGCAATCCGCGAGCAATACGCTTCAGTTGCGCTGGCCCAGTGCCTTCACGATGGCATCGCCCATCTCGATGGTGCTGACGGCGTTTGCGCCCGGTGCTGCGATGTCCCTGGTGCGGGTGCCGGCGCCCAGCACATCGGCAATCGCGCCATCGAGCAGGTCGGCGGCCTCGCCATTGCCGAAGGAGTAGCGCAAGCACATGGCGAAGGACCCGATCATCGCGATCGGATTGGCGAGTGACTTGCCGGCAATGTCAGGCGCGGAACCGTGCACGGGCTCATAGAGCGCCTTGCGCTTGCCGGTTTTCGCGTCTTCGGCACCCAGCGAGGCGGAGGGCAGCATGCCGAGCGAACCTGTGAGCATCGCTGCCACGTCCGAGAGAATATCGCCAAACAGGTTGTCGGTTACAATCACGTCGTACTGCTTGGGCCAGCGCACCAGCTGCATGGCGCAATTGTCGGCCAGCACATGCTCCAGCTCGACATCGGCATAGTCGGCTGCATGGAGGGCGGAAACCACCTGCTTCCAGAGCACGCCGGTCTTCATCACGTTGTGTTTCTCGGCTGACGAAACCTTGTTGCGGCGCTTGCGGGCGAGTTCAAACGCGACGCGGGCGATGCGGTCGATCTCGCCAGTGGTGTAGACCTGCGTGTCGACGCCGCGCTTCGAGCCGTCTTCCAGCGTCACGATTTCCTTCGGCTCGCCGAAATAGACGCCGCCGGTCAACTCGCGCACGATCATGATGTCGAGACCTTCGACGACCTCTGCCTTGAGCGAGGAGGCCGAGGCCAGCGCCGGATAGCAGATGGCGGGGCGCAGGTTGGCAAACAGGCCAAGATCCTTGCGCAGGCGCAGAAGCCCCGCTTCCGGCCGGTGCTGATACGGCACATCGGCCCATTTCGGCCCGCCAACTGCGCCAAACAGCACGGCATCGGCGGCTTGCGCCAGCGCCATGTCGCTCTCGCTGATGGCCGCCTTGTGCGCGTCATAGGCTGCGCCGCCGACCAGGCCTGTCTCCAGCGCGAAG
>JANMMX010000159.1:0-3567 GCA_031373605.1 Allobosea sp.
CTACGCCCGCTGTTGCAGGGGCATCAGGGCCTGAGCCTGCATCTCGACATTCTCTCGGTCAGCCAGATCATGGACTATCTGCTGGCCGGCCAGGGCGAGGCATGCGTCACGCTGTTCCCGATCCTGCATGCCGACATCCGGAGTGTACAGGTTGGCATGTGCGGGCCAGTGGCGCTCTGGCCGCAAGAGCTTCAGACGATAAGGGCCGATGCCTCCCTGCCAGAAGATTTTGCCGGCCATACGCTGGTCGTGTTCGAGCCGCAGTCGGTGCATGGGCGTGTTCTCGGAGATGTGCTCAAGTCGGGCGCAGTCACCCCCAGCCGGACGCATGTGGTGCGGTTTGCCGAGACTGCCGTCGCATTGGCTGAGGCCGGGATCGGCGTGGCGATTGTCGATGCCTTCTCGGCAAGTGCGGCAGACCTGTCTCGCATCAGCCTGCGTCCGATACACCATCCTGCCCGCTATCACGTCTATCTGCACTGGCATGCCGAGCGCGCCCGCAGCGGGCTGGTGCAGCAATTGGAAGCCAGCTTGCGGCAGGTGGTCGAGGGCTTCATTCGGATCTGATCTATAGCGTGAGGCTAATTTAGGATGATTTTTTTGCGGTTGCTTCAGCCTGAGAACTGACTTCTCATGCCCCCGAGTGATTGCAGAACACGATGGGGAACAACATGTCCGAACATGATCAGCCAGCACCTTGCCGCCAAAGCCTCGCCCGTCGCGACATCCTGCGTTCTGCGCTCGCAGTCCTGGCCTCGGGCACGGCAGCTCCGGTGTTTCTTGGCCCCGTCTTGGCCCAGACCTATCCGGCGCGGTCCATACAGGTCATCGTGCCTTTTGCAGCAGGTGGCGGCGTCGATGTCGTGACCCGCATCGTGGCCGAGGCTGCTGGCGACATTCTCAAGCAGCGCCTCATCATCGACAATCGTGGCGGCGCTGGAACGGTGATCGGATCGCAGGCCGTCGCCAAGGCCGATGCCGATGGCTACACACTGTTGGCTGCTCCCACGACCATGGTCATCAACCCGGCCCTGCGCACCAATCTGCCCTTCGATTGGGAGAAAGACCTGCTGCCTGTCGCCATGATGGCGAAGCTGCCCTTCGTCGTGGTGACACGCAAGGACCATCCGGCAAACACGATGAAGGAGCTGGAGGCCTGGGGCAAGAAGGATGGCCAGATCATCACCTTTGGTTCTGGCGGGGCGGGCACGGTTGCGCACCTGGCTGGCGAGTTCTTTGGGCTGCGCTCGGGGGCCAAGGTTCAGCATGTGCCCTATCGCGGTGAAGCTCCGGCCTTGACTGACACGATGAGCGGCAACATCACCGTCATGTTCTCGACGCTGGCTTCTGCTTCTGCCCAGGTGGCAGACGGCACATTGAAGGCACTGGCCGTGACAACGAAGACGCGGGCAAGCCTGCTGCCAAACGTGCCGACCGTGGCTGAGCAAGGTTATCCCGACTATGACCTGTCGGCATGGGTGGCGCTTGTTGCACCACGAAACACGTCCGCCGAGGTTGTCCGCGTGCTCAACGGCGCCATCAATGCAGCTCTGCGTCAGCCCGCGATTGCCGAGCGTGTGGCCACCATTGGTGCCCAGGCGGCGCCCGGCTCGCCCGACCAGCTTGCTGCCTTCATGAAGGCGGATGCAGCGATCTGGTCACGCGTGGTGAAGGAAGCCGGGATCAAGATTGATCCGTAACGGGCGACCGAGCGCCATGCTGGCCTTGCGGAAGTCAGTGCCGGAACCGGGCGTGACCCTTGCGCAGGTCCCGGAGCCTCTCGCACCGGGACCTGGCGAACTCTGGCTGCGGGTTGCGGCCGCAGGCATCTGTGGCACCGACCTGCACATCGCTGAATGGACGACGGGCTATGAGGCCATGGCCGCTGCCATGCCAGTGACACTCGGGCATGAATTTGCAGGCGAGGTGGTGGCCGTTGGAGCCGGTGTGGATGATCGGTCTGTCGGCGATCGCGTCGTGGTGCGACCATCGACTGTCTGTGCATCCTGCACCACCTGCGGCACAGAACGGCACAAAGCCTGCAGCAAGCGCCGCGGGCTTGGCGTTGTGCGCGATGGCGGCTTTGCGCAGCTGGTGCTTGTGCCGGCAGAGAACACCCTGCTGCTGCCACAAGGGCTCGATCTGGAACTCGCTGCTCTGACAGAGCCGATGACCGTGAGTGCCGAGGCTGTGGCCAATGGCGCTGTAAAGGCTGGCGACCGCGTGCTGGTGATCGGCCCCGGCACCATCGGGCAGGGCGCGGCGCTGCTGGCCCGGCTTGCGGGTGCGGCTGAAGTTGTGGTCGCCGGGCGCGAGGACCTACCGCGATTGACGCTGCTGGCAAAGCTCGGGTTGACCGTGCTTGAAGTTGGCACCGGCACAATCGGCGCGGCATTGGAGGCGCGCGGGATTCCGGGCGACTTTGATGTCGTCATTGAGGCGGCAGGCGTTCCGGCCCTGATTGATCAGGCCCTTCGCCTGCTGCGCCGGGGTGGCATTCTGGTGGTGTGCGGCATCCATCCGTCGCCCGCTGCCATCAATCTGACGCAGCTGGTGCGGGGGCAGAACCAGATTCGTGGGTCGTATCGCGCGCCACTGGACACCTGGCCGCATGTCATGAATCTGATGGTCGAAAATGCCTCCGTTTTCCAGCAGCTGATAACGCACCGGCTGCCGCTCGCGCAGGCACTGGACGGGTTCGCGCTGGCAAAAAGCCGTGTAGCCTCGAAGGTGCTGTTGCTGCCGTGAAGGATGCCGAATGACCGCACTTCTGGCACTGTGGAACGAGATCGATTCTGCTTTTCATGACGCATATGAAGATTGGCACATGCATGAACATGTGCCGGAACGTCTGACCTGTCCCGGCTTCCGCGAAGCCACGCGCTATGTTCAAGGCGAGGGTGCGGAGAAGTGCTGGTTCACGCTCTATCAGCTGGACAACGTCGATGCGCTGGACAGTGACCGGTATCGGCAGCTGCTGGCATCGCCTTCAGCGGCGTCGGCAAGGATGCGTCCGGCCTTCCGGAATGTGCGCCGCATTGTCTGCCTGCCGGAGGCGTTGGCCTGGGAACTGCCAGGACGCCATCTGGCCATTGCCACCTGGCCTGTCGCGGCGATGCCCAACCGTTCACCCGCTGTGCCACCGCGCGCGCTGTCAATCCAGATGGCGCGCAGCGTGCCGTCCATGCCCCACCCGGCTTTTGGTGCGCATCCTGATTCCGTAACAGCGTTGCGCCTGTGCTTTGTGTCCGGGTTGCAGCCGATGGCTACGCGCGCTGCTGCACGGGACATTGCCCGGAGTGATATCGGCGAAGAGCCAATCTCGCTGGAAGTTTTCCAGTTGATCGCCCATCTTGCCCGCTGACGGACACTGCCTTGTCGCATCAGTGGTCAATTGGGGAATGTGAAATGGCGGTTGAAGGTCTGAGCCACATCACGCTGGTCGTGCGCGATATCGCGCGCAGCCTGCAGCTCATGCGCGGTGTGCTGGGCGCGACGATTACGTATGCGTCCGGCGACGAGACATTCTCGCTGTCGCGCGAGGTCTTTCTTGATGTTGGCGGCGTC
>JANMMX010000173.1:0-14213 GCA_031373605.1 Allobosea sp.
CCGGCAACGCCCTTCCCGGACATCTGGATTCGAAAATCCACGAGCTTGGCGGCATCAAGGTCGGTGTTGTCGGCCTCGGGCTGGAGAACACACCACAGATTTCCAGCTCAGGCGATCTCAAGTTTCTGCCGGTGATCGAGACGTTGCGGGCGCAGGTGACTGCACTGAAAGCGCAGGGCGCGGACATTATCGTGGCTGTGACCCATACGGACCGAGCTGGAGACAACGCCATCATCCGTTCGCGCCTCGTCGACATCGTGCTCTCGGGCCACGACCATGATCTTGCCATCGCCTATGACGGCAAGGTGGTGATGGTCGAATCGAACGAGGAGGGCAATTATGTCACCGCCATCGACATTGCCGTGAACATCACCGGGGAGGGCGCGGCCCGCAGCGTTTCCTGGACGCCGACCTTCCGCGTAAATGACTCGCGCGCCGTCACGCCAGACCCGGAACTGCTGGCCATGGTGAAGGGCTATGAGGGCGAGTTGTCCAAGGAGCTCGATGTCGAGATCGGGACGCTGGCGGGCGAGCTGGATTCCCGCACCGCTTCCGTCCGCACGCAGGAAACAGCCATGGGCAACTTGATTGCCGACGCGCTGAAGGCTTCCACAGGCGCGGACATTGCCATTACCAATGGCGGCGGCATTCGCGGTAACAAGCAATACCCCGTCGGCCACAAGCTCACACGCCGTGATGTGCTGACTGAGCTGCCCTTCGGCAATGCCAGCGTCATGGTCGAGATCACCGGCAAGGACATCAAGGATGCGCTGGAGAACGGCGTCTCCCAGGCCGAGCAGCGTGGTGGACGTTTCCCGCAGGTCTCCGGGTTGAAGGTTGAGGTGGACGTTAAGCAGCCTGTCGGCTCGCGGATCACCAGCATCATGGTTGGCGACAAGGCAATCGATCCGGCAGCAAAATACAAGGTGGCGTCCAACAATTTCATGCTGTCCGGCGGTGATGGCTACTCCGCGCTGGGGCGCGGCCGCACGCTGATCGGCGTGACCGATGGCAACCTGATGGCCAATGAGGTGATGGTGTTCGCACGTCGACAGGGCACGGTGACGGCCAAAGTCGAAGGCCGGATCGTGCTGCGCTGAGGCTTTGGCTTGCGGGCGTCGGTATCGTAAACCAATGGCATGAGCGCCACCTATTCCCCAGCACTTGCAGCATTTCTGCGTGACCCTGCTCATGCGAGCTGGGGCCGCATTGAACCGTTCGCGGATGGCCACGCGGCGCGGGTGGTTGCTGCAATTGATGATGAGGTTGCGGCTGGAGAGCGCGTCGCGCCTGCAGCTGATCGCGTGTTCGCAGCACTGCAGCTCACCCCTCTTAATGAGGTCCGCATCGTCGTTCTGGGCCAGGACCCTTACCCTACGCCGGGCGATGCCAATGGGCTGGCCTTCTCCTATGTCGGCCCCGGCCGCCTGCCGAAATCACTCGCCAACATCTATCGTGAGTTGGCTGATGATCTGGGCCGGCCCCTGCGCCAATCGGGTGATCTGAGCGATTGGGCGCGCCAGGGCGTGCTGCTGCTGAACACGGCGCTGACTGTCCGAGAAGGTGCCGGCAAGGCTGGCGCGCATCTCGCGCTGGGCTGGCAGGAGGTGACTGACGCGATCATCGCGCAGGTCTCACGCCAGCATCCGCATGTCGTTTTCATGCTTTGGGGCGCGCCTGCGCAAGCCAGGCGCGCACTGATCGACGAGAGCAGACATCTGGTGCTCGCGTCACCGCATCCGTCGCCGCTTTCGGCCTATCGCGGCTTCTTCGGCTCGAAACCCTTTAGCCGCGCCAATACCTGGCTCGAGCAGAAGGGCTTGGCCGCGATCAACTGGTGATCAGCCGACGGGCCGCTCATCTGCAATCACCTTGCCGTCATTCGGCAGCGCACCCAGCGGCACGACGTCGACAATGCCCTTGAGCTTGGTGACAGTTTGCAGCGAGGCGCCCAGCGCGTCGATCAGTCCCTTCGGCTCAGCGTAAAGCTCTGCCTTCAGCGTCATCGTGTCCATTTCTCCCTTGCGGCCAACAACCAGCCTGAGCCGCGACACTTCGGGATGCCTGCGCGCGATCTCGGCCACCTGTTCGGGGCGCACGAACATGCCCTTGATCTTCGTTGTCTGGTCGGCCCGGCCCATCCAGCCCCTGATGCGCATGTTGGTGCGCCCGCAAGCACTTATACCCGGCAAGGCCGCCGTGAGATCGCCAACGGCCAGCCGAATCAGCGGGTGATGCGGATCGAGCGAAGTGATGACAATTTCACCCACTTCGCCCTCATTGACCGGGTCGCCCGTCCCGGGCCTCACGATCTCGAGGATCAGGTTTTCGTTGACCACCATCCCCTGCCGCGCGCTGGTTTCATAGGCGATGATGCCGATATCCGCCGTCGCATAGGACTGGTAGGCCTCGATGCCACGCGCCTTTACCCATTCCTGAAGCGAGGGCGGGAAGGCCGCACCCGACACCGCCGCGCGCTTGATGCAGGAGACATCGCGTTTGGCGGCATCGGCGGCTTCGATCAGGATCTTCAGGAAGTCCGGCGTGCCCGAATAGGCGACCGGCTGGAAAGCGTCGATCAGGTCGAGTTGCTGCTCGGTCTGGCCCGGACCAGCCGGAATGACGGCGCAGCCAGCAGCCCGCGCGCCAGAATCGAAGATGAACCCGCCCGGCGTCATGTGATAGCTGAACGTGTTCAACACGACGTCGCCACAGCCAAAACCCGCCGCCACCAGCGCACGACCCGTGCCCCAGGCATCAGCACTCGTGCTTTCAGGCTCGAAGATCGGGCCAGGAGAGGTGAACAGCCGTGAGAAATCACCGGGCTTTCCCGGCATGAAACCGCCGAACGGAAGGTTGGCCTTTTGCAGTGCAGGCAGTTCCGACTTGCGCAGGATCGGCAGGCTTGCCAGCGCCTGCGGCGTGCTGATTGCCGACGGGTCAACGCCGCGCAGGGCTTGCGCCCATGCAGGCGCTCTCATGGCACTCGCGATCACCTCCGGCAGGCGGGCGAATTGCTCGGCGATGCGCTTTTCAGGCGAGCGGGTCTCTTGGGCATCAAAATGGCGGGTCATCACAGATCCTTGGACACAAACAGATCAGGGGCAGCTCAACGCCCGATCCGGATCAAACGGGCAAAATCCAGCAGGCTGACAAGCGCTGCCGCCATATAGGTGTAGGCTGCAGCCTTCAGCACCTGTCGGGCAGCGGGCATGTCATCTTCGCCAAGATAGCCGCCACGCTCCAGCACGGGAAGCGCCTTGCCGAAACTGGCATCGATCTCGACCGGCAGCGTCACCAGATGCACGATGACGCGCAGCGCCAGCAGCATGACGATGACTGCGATGTTGGCAATGATGACCGCCGGATGGCGCGAGAGAGCGCCCAGGATCGGCACCAGAATGGCAGCACCCATGGCAGCCCAGTCGGCCCAGATCAGCAGCTTGACCAGCCGCCCGCGCCAGTTGAACAGCGCCTCGCCGCGCGCATGCTGCACGGCGTGCCCCACCTCATGCGCCGCAACCGCAACCGCTGCAATGGAGCGGCCATCATGGTGCACCGGCGACAGCCGCACCACGCGCTCGATCGGGTCATAATGGTCCTGGTTTGGCGATGTCGGCTCCAGCTTCACATCCTGAAGGCCGGCCTCATCGAGCAGGTGGCGGGCGAGCTCTGCTCCGGTGCCGGGAAAATCGGCACGCTCGGCCTGATGGCGCTCAAGCGTGCGCCGCACCCACCATTGCGGGGCGAAGATCGCCAGCATCAGAAGTCCGGCACCAAGGATCAGCAGGATCGGCATGGGTCGGTTCATCGCCATGAAGTGTGCGTCGACGCTGGCACGAGTGCACTGCCGCTGACACACTGGCAAGACGAAACAGTGCAGCGGGTGGCCTGAAGCGGGATACTTAAGATAACTGCTGCTCAGCTCAGCCAGCGCTTGCGGCGCTTGTAGCTCTTCACATCGCGGAAGGATTTCTTCGCGCCCTCGGAAACGCCGAGATAGAACTCCTTGACGTCCTCGTTCTCGCGCAGAGACTTTGCCTCACCATCCATGACGATGCGGCCTGTCTCCATGATATAGCCATAGGTGGCGTAACGCAGCGCCATGTTGGTGTTCTGCTCGGCGATGAGGAAGGACACGCCCTCCTTGTCGTTCAGCGTCTTCACAATCTCGAAAATTTCCTCGACCACCTGTGGCGCAAGCCCCATGGACGGCTCGTCCAGCAGGATCATGCGCGGGTTCGACATCATGGCGCGGCCCACCGCGCACATCTGCTGCTCACCGCCGGATGTATAGCCGGCTTGCGATTGCCGCCGCTGCTTCAGGCGCGGGAACAGTTCGTAAATTTTTTCAAGGCTGCGCTTGATCGCGGCATTGCCATCGCGGCGCGTGAAGGCGCCCGTCAGCAGGTTTTCTTCGATGGAGAGGTGGCCGAAGCAGTGCCGCCCTTCCATTACCTGGATGCAGCCGCGCCGCACCAGCTCGTTCGGCGTCATGGTATCAACGCGCTCGCCCTCGAACTCGATGGAGCCCTTGGTGACAAGCCCGCGCTCGGCCTTGAGCAGGTTGGAGATCGCCTTCAGCGTCGTGGTCTTGCCCGCTCCGTTCGCACCGAGGATCGCAACGATCCCCTTGCGCGGCACAGTGAGCGACACGCCCTTCAGCACCAGGATCACGTGGTCATAGATGACCTCGATGTTGTTCACCGACAGCATGGTGTCTGTGGCGGCCTCGGGCAGGAGGGTGGCTGGAGCGATGGCTGTGGCGGACATGGCTATCCTTGGCGAAGGGTGAGTAGCGAATGGCGAGTGGCGATTCGTGAATGTCTGAGTGCAGCGAGTGGGCTGTTCACCCACTCGCCACTCACCATTCGCTATTCGCCACTCACAGTCTTACGACGCGTTCTGGCAAGTCTCGCTGCGCTTGGGCCAGCCGGTATTCTTCTCGGCATAGTCCTTGGCTGCGGCCTCGATCAACGGACGAACCTCGTCCTTCAGCGGCTCCATCCAGTCGGATGCCTTCACGTATTTGGTGCCATCCCACTCGGAGATGAAGACCTTGTGATGGCCGTTATGGTCGGAGCAGGTCACCTTGAGCGGCGCCGCGAAACCTTCCATGCCCATCTCCTTGAAGCGGGCTTCCGTGATGTTCAACGCTTCCAGGCCGCGACGCATCTCCTCGCCGGTGACCACCTTCTTGCCGGTGACCTGCTGCGCCGTACGAATGCCTTCGGCGATCAGCATGGCGTTGTAGACACCGCGATTATAAAGGTTCTCACCGATGCGCTCTTTCGGGAACTTCGAGTTTCCCTTGTCGACGACATGCTTGATGATGTCCTGGATCACCGGGAAGCTGGCCCCGGACTGATGGAAGTTCAGGGACTTGTAGCCCTTGGCCTCTGCTCCGCCAGCGCGGGCATCGTCATCGCCGCCAGCCCACCAGACACCGACCAGCTTGCCAATCGGGAAACCGTTCTTGATGGCTTCCTTCACTGCGGTCGGGTTCATGGCACCCCAGCCCTGATTGTAGAGATAATCTGGCCGGTCACGGCGAATGTTGAGCCATGTTGCGCCCTGGTTCTGCATGTCTGCAGCGGCGATCGGATAGAGCTTCACCTCGAAGCCATACTTCTTGGCCAGGCTCTCGAGCACCGGGATCGGCTCCTTGCCGAACGGTGCATCGAGATGGATCAGCCCAAGCTTCTTGCCCTTGAGCTTGTCCATGCCGCCTTCCTGGTTGGCCATGTGGCGCACCATGACGGAAGCGCCATCCCAGTAGGTGACAGGCGGGTTGAACACCCAGGGGAAGACGTTGCCGTCAGCTGAGGCCGAAAGACCATAGGCCATCGACAGAACGGGTATCTTGTCGACAGCCGCCTTGGGGATCAGCTGCAGCGTGATGCCGGTTGAGTAGGGGTTGTAGACCACCGCGCCCTTGCCCTTGGTGGCCTCATAGCACTCCACACCCTTCTTGGTGTCGTAGCCGGTCTCGCATTCCTCGATGTTGAGGCGCACGCCACCAATGCCGCCATCACGCTCGTTCAGCATGCGCAGATAGTCATGCATGCCATCGGCGATCGAGATGCCGGAGCCGGCAAAGGCGCCGGTGCGATAGGTCAGCAGCGGGACATAGATCGAATCCTGCGCATTGGCCGGAACAGCCATGGCGCCCATCGTCGCGGCACAGAAGGCAGCGCCGATCATCCATTTCATTGTTTTCATTTCCGTCTCCCTTTGGCTCTGCGAAGGGCTATCCCCGCGCAGGCATTTCTTGATCGATCCTCGGACTTCAGGCCGGGATGGGTTTCCCCCATTCCTCGATTGTTGCTCATTCGGCATCGAAACGGCAATGGCGTCTTTCGTCGCCGTTCCGAATTGGCATTCCAGTCGACCTGCCACTACGCGACGACTTGGCCTCCCTAGTAGGGGAAAGGCCAGGTTCGGAGCTTCTGCTTGCCGATTTGCCAGAGCCTTGCCAGCCCATGCGGTTCGACAATCAGGAAGAAGATGATGAGCCCACCAACGATGATGTGGGTTGCGTGCTCGGCGGCAGCGCCACCAATCGGAATGCCCATGGCTGGCAGGCCGAATTTGAGAAACTGCGGCAGTGCTGAAATGAAGGCCGCGCCATAAAAGGCGCCGATCAGCGAGCCAAGCCCGCCGATGATGACCATAAACAGGATGTTGAAGCTCTGGTTGATGTTGAAAGCATCAGACGCCTCGCCACCGCCATACCAGAGGAACATCATGCAGGCTCCTGCCACGCCAGCAAAATAGGACGACACGGCAAACGAGAGCAGCTTGGTTGGCAGGAGCTTGATGCCCATCAACTCGGCCGCGATGTCCATGTCACGCACCGCCATCCAGGAGCGCCCGATGCGCCCATGCACAAGGTTCGATGCCACCCAGGTCAGCAGCACGACGATGGACAGGAGCACGATATAGCGCACCTCCGGCGAGGCTTTCGCACCCGTGATGATGAAGCCGAACATGGAACGCTCGGCCACCTCGATGGCACCTGACTGGTTGTAGTTGTAGAGCCAGGGAATGCGCACGAAGGCCCATTGCAGGAAAAACTGCGCAGCCAGCGTCGCAACCGCCAGATAGAAGCCCTTGATGCGCAGGGACGGGATGCCGAACACTGCGCCAACGGCCGCAGCAAAAAAGCCGGACAGAAGGATGCACAGGATGATGTTCAGACCCGGAAAGATCGTCGTCAGCTTGTAGCAGGCATAGGCGCCCACACCCATGAAGGCGCCGGTGCCCAGCGAGATCAACCCGGTATAACCCGTCAGGATGTTCAGCCCGATGGCCGCCAGCGAGAACACCAGGAACGGGATCATCACCGAGGCGATGAAAAAGTCATTGGCAAAAAGCGGGATGAACAGGAAGGCGATGCCAAGGATCAGCGCAATGGCGATCCGGTCCTGACGGATCGGGAACACCGCCATGTCGGAGGCATAGGTGGTCTTGAACTGGCCGGCTTCACGGTAAAACATTTGGTCAGGCTCCCGCCTTTTGCGAGGGAAGAGAGGCGAGTAGCGAATGGCGAATGACGAAAGAAATCCCTGCCACTGCAGCTTTCTTCGCTTCCATTCGCCATTCGCCACTCACCACTCGCATCTTCAAATCCGCTCGATGATCTTGTCGCCGAACAGGCCTTGCGGCCGGAACATCAGGAAGCCCAGCGCGATGATGTAGGCCAGCCAGCTCTCGATGCCGCTGCCAAACAGCGGGCCCCAGTAGAACTCGCCGATCTTCTCGCCGATGCCGATGATGAGCCCGCCGACGATGGCGCCGGGGATCGAGGTGAAACCGCCCAGGATCAGCACCGGCAGCGCCTTCAGCGCAATCGTCTGCAGTGCAAAGGACACGTCCGAGCGCGCGCCCCACATGATGCCGGTGATGAGCGCGACGACGCCAGCTGTGAACCAGACGATGACCCAGATCTGGTTGAGCGAGATGCCGACCGAGAGCGCCGCCTTGTGGCTGTCTGCCACGGCACGAAGCGCCCGCCCAATGCGGGTGTACTGGAAGAACAGCGCCAGCCCTGCGATCATCGCACCGGCGATCACGGCAGCCGCAATGTCGATCTTCTGGAAGGTCACGCGCCCGCCCAGCATGCTGACATCGATTGCGCCCTTGGGCAGGAACAGCTGCTCGGAGATCATCACCTTCGGGTTACCACCGAAGATCGATTCACCGATGCCGATCAGCAGATAGGTCAGGCCGAATGTGGCCATGAACAGGATGATGTCTGGCTGGTTGACGAGAGGACGCAGGACAAAGCGCTCCACCGTCATCGCCAGCAGAAACATCACGCCAATCGTGCCGACCAGCGCCAGCAGCGCCGCCGCGTGGCCGGGCGCCATGCCAAGGTTTCGGGTAAGCACTTCATAGAGCCCGACCAGCGTCAGGCCCGAGAACACCACCATGATGCCTTGCGCGAAATTGAACACGCCGGACGCCTTGAAGATCAGCACGAAACCCAGCGCGATCAGCGCATAGAGCACGCCCGCGACAAAGCCCTCCCAGATGGTCTGCACGAACAGATCGGGCAGGTCCCACATCTGCATGAAGGGATCCACCAGAACCTTGTAGATCCAGTTGGTTTTCTCCAGCGTGCCGCTGCGCACACCGATGACCAGCAGCACGACCAGCGCGACGAGGCCGATGAGCGTCATCAGCCCCTTCGAGAGTTTGAAGGGGACGGCAGCCTGTTTGAGCGTTGCGTCTGTCATGACCTGTCCTGACCCTTCACCGCTCAATGTCCGACGCCGAGATAGGCATCGATCACCTTCTGGTCCTTCTTCACCACTTCCGGCGTGCCATCGGCGATCTTGCGGCCATATTCCAGCACAACGACGCGGTCCGACAGGTCCATCACCACGCCCATGTCATGCTCGATCAGGGCAATGGTGGTGCCATACTCATTGTTCACATCAAGGATGAAGCGGCACATGTCCTCTTTCTCCTCGAGGTTCATGCCAGCCATGGGCTCGTCGAGCAGCAGCAGTTCGGGCTCCATCGCCAACGCGCGGCCAAGCTCCACGCGCTTCTGCAGGCCATAGGGCAGCTTGCCGACCGGTATCTTGCGGATGTGCTGGATCTGCAGGAAATCGATGATGTCCTCGACGACGCGGCGGTGCTGGATTTCCTCGTTCATGGCCGGGCCATGGCGCAGCACCTGCCACCAGAAACTCTTCTTCATCTTCAGCGTGCGGCCGGTCATGATGTTGTCGAGCGTCGACATGCCCTTGAACAGCGCAACGTTCTGGAAGGTGCGGGCAACGCCGGAGCTTGCCGCCTCATAGGGGCGCACGCGGGTGCGCGTCACGCCCTTGTAGGTAATCTTGCCTTCCTGCGGAAAATAGAAGCCATTGATGCAGTTCAGCATCGAGGTCTTGCCCGCGCCATTGGGACCGATGATCGCGCGCACCTCGCCCTTGCGAATGTCGAAGGAGACGTCAGAGATCGCCTTGACACCGCCAAAGCGCAGCGAGACGTTCTCAACGGCCAGCAAGACCTCGCCCTTGGCGATTGTGCCATGCGTTGGCAGGTCCATCGGAATCGCGTTCATGCCGCTTTCTCCTGGTTGCTTGCCGCAAAAACCTTGGCATCGCTGACCTTCACGCGCGCCGAGATCACACCCTTGCGACCGTCCTCGAATGTCACTTCGGTCGAGATCGCCGCCTCCTTCGAGCCGTCATAAAGCGCCTTGACCAGTGGGTCGTAGCGTTCCGCGATAAAGCCGCGCCGCACCTTCTGGGTCCGCGTCAGCTCGCCATCATCGGCATCCAGCTCCTTGTGCAGGATGAGGAAGCGCTTGATCTGAGCTGCTGCCATGGCTGGCTCGACAGCAAGCTGGCTGTTCACCTCGGCGACGTGGCCTGCGATCATCTCATAGACCTGCGGATGACCGGCCAGCTCCTGATAGGAGCCATAAACAATGTTGTTGCGCTCGGCCCAGTTGCCGACAGCCGTCAGGTCGATATTCAGGAACACGGTGACGAAATCGGAGCCCTGCCCGAAAGCCACCACTTCCTTGATGTTGGGATAGAATTTCAGCTTGTTCTCGATGTATTTCGGCGCAAACAGATCGCCGGATTTCAGCGTGGCGACATCCTTGGCCCGGTCGATGATCTTGAGATGGCCGGTGCCTGCCTCGAAGAAGCCGGCATCGCCCGTCTTGACGAAACCATCGGCGGTCATCGTCTCGGCGGTCTTCTCCGCATCCTTGAAATAGCCGACAAACTGGCCCGGTGATTTGTAAAGCACCTCGCGGGTTTCCGGATCGATCCGGATTTCGACATTCGGCGAGGCAGGCCCCACAGTGTCGGCTCGGATCTGACCGTCGGGCTGCGCCGTCACATAGAGGAAGGCCTCGGTCTGCCCGTAAAGCTGCTTCAGGTTCAGGCCCAGCGAGCGGTAAAACGAGAACAGCTCTGGCCCGATGGCCTCGCCCGCGGTGTAGGCCGTGCGGATCTTGGTGAAGCCAAGCGCATTCTTGAGCGGCGCATAGACCAGCAGGTTGCCAAGCCCATAGGAGAGACGCGCCATCATGGGCACAGGCTTGCCGTTGAGAATATGCTCGCCCCAGCGTTTGGCGACGCCGATATAATGGTGGAACATGCGGCGCTTGAGGCTGCTTGCATCCTCCATGCGGATCATGACCCGCGTCAGCAGGTTCTCGAACACGCGAGGAGGCGCGAAGTAGAAGGTCGGCCCGATTTCCTTGAGATCGCTTTGCGCGGTGTCCGGGCTTTCGGGGCAAGCGGTGCAGAAGCCGGCCACCAGCCCCTGCGCGAAATTGAGATAATGATCGCCCACCCAGGCCAGCGGCAGATAGGCCAGCACCTCGTCGGAATCATTCAGCCGGTCGAACGTCACCGTGTCGCGAGCAGCCGCTATCGAGCGCTCGGCCGACAGCATCACGCCCTTGGAGCGGCCGGTCGTACCAGACGTATAGAGCATGATCGAGATGTCACTGCCCGCGCCATCTGACATCGATGCATCGATGCGCGCGGCAATGGCTGCGTCAGCCAGGCGCTTTTCACCGTCAGTGATGACATCCGAAATCGCATGAAGGGTGGTGTGGTCATAATCACGCAGGCCGCGCGACTCGTCATAAAGCACATGTTTCAAGCCCGGGATTTTCTCGGCCATGGAGAGCAGCTTGTCGACCTGCTCCTGATCCTGCACGGCGGCATGCGTGACTTCGGCATGCTCCAGCACATAGGCCATCTCGTCGGCGACCGAGTCGGCATAGACCGGCACGGGAATGGCACCAAGGCTTTGTGCCGCCAGCATCGACCAGTAGAGGCGTGGCCGGTTGCTGCCGACGATGGCAATCTTGTCACCGTGCTTCAGGCCAAGTGCGTCAAGCCCGGCCGCATAGGCACGCACCGCCTGCGCCACCTGGCCCCAAGTCCAGGATTGCCAGATGCCCAGATCCTTGAAACGGAACGCGACCTTGCTGCCCCTGACGCGCGCATTGCGCAGAAGGAGCTTGGGAAACGTGTTCTCGATAGCGGTCGCTGACATGGTCAAGCGGCCATCCTCCCTGTTCATGCGGTGTGTTCACCGTCACGTTTGCGCCGTGGGTCACACCCGGCACTGTTATGGTTTCAAATGCAACTGACCAGTTGCAGTTCGAGACCGAACGGAGAGGATTGTAAAGGCGCACGCGCCGGGAACAAGCCCCGACTTTCTGCGCATATCCGCACAGACCAAAAGGGTTTTTCGGCACAGACGTGCGAAAAACCCGAAGCGCAAATGCACTTATGCAGCTACTCGGCCGCCTTCAGCGCCTCGGTCTCGCCTGGCATGCCCGAGCGAAATTGTGCGAGCAGAGCCGCTTCCTCGGCTTTTGCCGCCTTGAAGTGCCGCTCCTTGACGTGACCGAAACCCCTGATCTTCTCGGGGATGGCGGCAAGGCCAACGGCCAGTGCGTGGTTTGCCGGAGAAAGCCGCGCCAGAATCTCGCGCAGAATCGCGTCATAATCGGTGATGAGCTTGCGCTCCATTTGTCGCTCATGGGTGTAGCCAAACACATCGAGTTTGGTGCCTCGGAGGCGTCGCAGGCGCGCCAGCAGCCGGAAGCCCGTCATCATCCACGGGCCGAATGCTGTCTTGCGCGGCGAGCCATCGGCATTCTTCCGGCCCATCAGTGGCGGCGCCAGATTGAACTCCAGACGGACCGGCGCGTCATCGGCACCTGTCGGCTCGAATGTCGCGGCCAGCTGTTTCTGGAAGGAGCCATCGGTGTAAAGTCTGGCGACCTCATACTCGTCCTTGTAGGCCATCAGCTTGAACAGGTAGCGCGCCACGGTTTCCGCCAGCGCCGACTGGCCGGGCATGATTTTCTGTTCGGCGGCACGAACCGCATTCACCTGATCGAGATAGCGTTTGGCATAGGCCGCGCTCTGATACTCCGTCAGATGCCGGACCCGGCGTGTCACCATCTCGTCGATTGATTGCGACAGGTTGCGGATCTCGGTCGGGGCCTTGGTCTGCGCCAGCACCTTGGCGAGCGCATCCGGATCATGCGCCGCGCGGCGACCCAGCTCGAAGGCTTCGAGATTCATCGGCACGGCTTCGCCATTCAGTTCGATGGCGCGCCGCAGTGAGGCGCGCGACAACGGCACGCGGCCCAGCTGCCAGGCAAAGCCCAGCATCAGCATGTTGCCGGCAATCGCATTGCCGAGAAACGCCATGGCGGCCGCGCTCGCATCTAGCATCCAGGTGTGGTCGCGCCCGGCTGCGGTCGTGATCGAACGCTTCAGGCGCTCCACCGGCAGCGAAAAATCGGCATCGCGCGTAAAGTCGCCCGGCAGGCTTTCCGCCGTGTTGACGACGATGGCCGTGTTGCCTTTGCTCACAGCCGTCAGCACCTTCTTGGCGCCGGTCACGGTCAGATCACAGCCCAGCACCAGCGAGGCCTGCCCGCCGGAAACGCGGATGGCGTGGATGTCCTCAGGCCGGGGCGCGAGGCGCACGTGGCTGAACACAGCGCCACCCTTCTGCGCCAGACCCGCCATATCGATCATGCCGCAGCCCTTGTTCTCCAGATGCGCCGCCATGCCGAGGATGGCACCAATCGTGACTACACCCGTGCCGCCAACGCCGGTGACGATGATCGCGAAATTGCGATCAAGCACCGGCACGACCGGTTCCGGCAGCGCGTCTGCGCCCAGCGCAGACGCATCGACCGTCTGGCGCTTCTGTTTCTTGGGCCGCGCGCCATGCACCGTCACGAAGGACGGGCAGAAACCGTTGACGCAGGAGAAATCCTTGTTGCAGTTCGACTGGTCGATCTGGCGCTTGCGGCCATATTCGGTTTCCAGCGGTTGAACCGAGACGCAGTTGGACTTCACGCCGCAATCGCCGCAGCCTTCGCAGACCAGCTCGTTGATGATGATGCGCTTGTCGGGATCAGGATAGGTGCCGCGCTTGCGGCGTCGACGCTTCTCGGTGGCGCAGGTCTGGTCATAGAGCAGCAGTGACACGCCAGGTACAGTCGCCAGCTCGCGCTGCACATGGTCGAGATCATCGCGGTGATGGAAGGTCGTGCCGGGCGGCCAGATGGTGCCGGGCGGGTATTTGTAAGGCTCGTCGGAAACCAGCGCGATGCGCGTCACGCCCTCCGCCGCGATCTGAACAGCCATCTGTGCCGCTGTCAGCCCGCCCTCGGCACGCTGGCCGCCAGTCATGGCCACCGCATCATTGTAGAGCAGCTTGTAGGTGACGTTGACGCCGGACGCGACGGCCCAGCGGATCGCGAGCGAGCCGGAATGCGTGTAGGTGCCATCGCCCAGATTCTGGAAGATGTGCCCGCGCTTCGAGAAGGGCGCCTCGCCGATCCAGTTGGCGCCCTCGCCGCCCATCTGGGTGAAGCCCTCGGTGCTGCGGTCCATCCACAGCGACATGAAATGGCAGCCGATACCGGCCGAGGCGCGCATGCCCTCGGGCACCTTGGTCGAGCTGTTGTGCGGGCAGCCGGAGCAGAAATACGGCGTGCGCTTGGCGATTTCTTTCACCTCGTCGAGGCGGCCCTGAATGGTCGCGATGTGCTCGACGGCGTCCTGAAGCTTCTTGTCCTGCTTCAGCCCCATGAGCCGGGCGCCAATGGCGAGCGCGATGTCGTTGGGATCAAGCGCCCCATGAACCGGGAACAGCCATTCACCGGTCTCGTCCTTCTTGCCAACGAGCAC
>JANMMX010000218.1:0-15142 GCA_031373605.1 Allobosea sp.
CAACAGGTCAAGTCCCTCGGCGAAGGCCTGCATCATGCCATATTCGATGCCGTTATGGACCATCTTGACGAAATGCCCGGCACCAACCGGCCCGGCATGGAGATAGCCCTGCTCGACGCGCGGGTCGCGGTCGCCCCGGCCAGGCGTGGGTGGAATGTCCCCCTTGCCCGGCGCCAGCGCCTTGAAGATCGGGTCAAGCCGCTGCACCACAGCAGCATCGCCGCCAATCATCAGGCAATAGCCGCGCTCCAAACCCCAGACGCCGCCTGAGGTGCCGATATCGAGATAGTTGATGCCTGTGGCCTTGAGTTCACGGCCCCTTCGCACATCATCTTTCCAGAAGGCGTTGCCACCATCGATCAGCGTGTCGCCGGGCGAGAGCAAACCCGCCAGCGTCTGAAGCGTTGTTTCCGTAATCTCGCCAGCGGGCAGCATGAGCCAAATCGTGCGTGGCGCAGAGAGTTTGGCCACCATGTCTGCGAGTGAGCCGACACTCGTGGCGCCCTCGCCTGCCAGTGCGGCACCAGGCGCCGGATCACGGTCATGCACGACGCAATGATGGCCAGCACGCATCAGACGACGTGCGATGTTGGCGCCCATGCGCCCAAGCCCGACCAAACCCATCTGCATCCGCAGGTTTCCCTTTGCCGCTTGCAGGCAACAATCACTGTACCTGACCAAGAGCGGCAAACACCATGAGGTGCCGGGCTGTCAACGCATCTTGCCGAATGACGGCACGCTCAGTAGCGCGTGGTGAGATTGGTCAGCCAGTCGGGCGAGGCCGCCACAAGCCAGGCCTCGAATGTCTTGTCGAGACCGCTGAGGATCAGCAGGCCGATACCCAACAGCACAAGCCCCATGATGGTCTTGGCGCTGCCACCGGCGCTCATCAGGCGGCTGCGCCAGCGCATCAGCGCCTCACGCGACATCAGGCCCAGGATCATCAGCGGCAGCGCGGCGCCAATCCCGAACACAAGCATGGTCAGCGCCAACTGACCAAGGTTCTCGCCGCGCGCGGCCAGCACCGAAGCCGCGCCCAGCGTCGGGCCGACACACGGCGCCCAGACAATGCCCAGCAACAGGCCGACCGCGAATTGTCCCGAAAGACCGGTGCCAGACATGCCGCCAAAACGCTGCTCGGCCCAGTTGCTGACAGGGCCAGCGGCAGCAGCCACCCGCGCCTGCAAGGGTGGGATGGCCAGCAGCAGACCGATGACAATCAGCAAGATGGCTGCCGCCTGCCGGAACACACCGGCATCAAGCCCGATGGAGAAGCCAATCGTCGCCACAAACATGCCGACGGTGACGAATGAGAGGGCCAGCCCGGCTGCAAGTGCAACCGGGCCAAGCCGGTGTTGGGAAACGGCCGTGCCAAGCACGATTGGCAGCAACGGCAGCACGCAAGGCGAGAGCGTTGAAAGTATCCCGGCGAGACCCGCCAGACCCAGAGTTCCAAAGCCCATCAGAGGTGCCCCCGCATGCTGCCAGTTGTCAGATCAGATTGCCTTGCGCAGCATCGCCTCGATCGAGGCGGCGTTGGTGTCGCCTGTCGAGCGACCGGTTTCAGTCTTGCCTTTGAAGACAACAAGTGTGCTCTGCTTCTGCACGCCGAGCGTGCGCAGCGCATCCTTCTGCGAATCGAAGTCGATCTCGAACATGGCCATGCCGGCGAATTCAGGCTTGGCACCAAGCGACGACAGGATTGGCTTCTGAGCCTTGCAAACCGGGCACCATGGCGCGGAAACCTCGATGAGGACCGGCTTGCCGCTGGCCTGCGCTGCGGCAAACGCCTTGGCATCAAAGGGAGCCTTGGAGGCAAAGGCACCGGCGGCGGCAGCAGCGAAAAGGCCCGCGCCCAGCGCAAGCGTGGCAAGTGCAATACGACGATTCAGGATCATGACAGTTTCTCCCGGCTCGGGGTGAGCCATGCCCATCAGGTGCGTCAAACCGGCGCAATCGGCAAATAACGTCTGGAGGAAAAACTTCACGAAAACGCGAAGACAGCGTGAGCCCGCCTGCGCGGCTCACTCCTCGCGCATGGAGCGGCGGAACTGATCGGACAATGGCTTCATCAGATAAGACAGCGCCGTTCGCTCCATCGTGCGCATATGCACCTCGACTGGCATGCCAGGAAGCAGCTTGAGACCCGAGAGTTTCTTCATCTCGGTTTCGGAGAGGTCCACTTTCGCCGTGTAGTAGGACGTGCCGGTTTGCGGTTCCTTGGTCAGCTCTGCAGACACCAGACGCACCTTGCCGGTCAGTTCCGGCGTCGTGCGCTGGTTGAAGGCACTCATGCGCACGAAAGCGGCCTGGCCCGGCACAATCTGGTCGATGTCCTGCGGCGCAACACGGGCCTCGATGGTCAGATTCTCGCTTTGCGGCACGATCAGCATCAGCACCTCGCCGGCGCCAACAACGCCCCCGATGGTGTGCACAGCCAACTGGTGAACCAGCCCATCCTGCGGGGCACGGATGTCGACCCTCTTCAGCTGGTCTTCGGCGGCCACCTTGCGCTCGCTCAACTCGGCGATCTTGGCCTCGGTCTCACGCAGATCGCGCAGAACCTCGGTCATCATGTCCTGATCGATCTGCAGAATCTGGATCTCGATTTCAGAAAGCTTGCCTCTCAGCTGAGCGACCGTCGCGGTCAACCCGCCGAAATCACCCTGCAGGCGGGCTGCCTCGCGCTGGAGCGATGTCAGGCGTGAAATCGGCACAAGGTTCTTGCGGTAAAGCTCTTCGACGCCCTTGAGTTCCAGCGTGATCAGGCGCGATTGCTCGACACGCGCCTTGACCTGCGCCTCACCACCGACAATCTCGTCTTTGGTCTGGCTGATGCGCTCGCGCAGCTGGTTCTGCTGGCTCACCCGGCCGCGACGGCGCGATTCGAAAAACTGTGCCTCGCTGGCAAGAATTTCGGCAAAGGCTGGATCCGGCAAGGCACGCGCAGCGATGGCCGCCGGAACAGTCATCCCCGTTCCACCCCGGCGCTCGGTGTCGAGACGAACCTTGCGCGCTTCCAGCTGGTCGAGCTGTTTGGCGATCACCTGAAGATTCGCCATCATGACCGTCTCGTCGAGATGGATCAGGATGTCGCCTGCCTTGACCGCAGCACCATCCTTGACCGCAAGTCGACCGACGACGCCGCCTGTCGGGTGCTGGACCTTTTTCAGGCTGGACTCGACTGCGATCACACCATTGGCGATCACTGCGCCTGAAAGCTCCGCGACCGAGGCCCAGGCGACAAAACCGCCGAAAAGCCCGACCGATACGATGGTGCCCGCGAGCAGATGACGACGGATGGATGCATCGATCATGCGGATGCCCCTTCCGCCTTGTTGCCGACGACGGTGAGCGCACCGGCACCCACAGCACGGCGCAGGGCGGCAAGCTGCCCGCGCTGCTCAGACATGTTGCGCAACACTTCTTCCTTCGGCCCGAAATGCTGAACCACGCCATTGTTGACGAAGGCCAGCAGATCCACTGCCTGAACAGCACTTTGGCGATGCGCGATGATGATCGCGATCCCGCCGCGCTGGCGGACGCCGGCTATGGCCTTGCTGAGTGCCAGCTCGCCTTCGGCATCAAGGTTGGAGTTTGGCTCATCCAGCACGACAAGGAACGGGTTGCCGTAAAGTGCGCGCGCCAGGGCAACGCGCTGGCGCTGGCCGGCTGAAAGCGCTGTGCCCGATTCGCCGATGCGTGTCTCATAGCCATCGGGGAAACGACGGATCAGGTCATCGACATCAGCGGCCTTGGCAGCTGCAATGACACTTTCCGCAGTCGCGGCCTCATCAAATCGTGCGATATTTTCGGCAATCGTGCCTTCAAACAGCTCGATATCCTGCGGCAGATAACCGACATGGCGTCCAAGATCGCTGGCCGACCATTGATCGAGGCCCGCCCCATCAAGCCTGACGTCGCCCCGCAGGATAGGCCAGACGCCGACAATCGCGCGGGCCAGGCTTGATTTTCCGGCTCCGCTCGGGCCGATCACGCCAAGCCCTTGCCCTGCGCGCAAACCGAGCGTCACATCGCGGATCAAGGGTTTGGGCGGGTTCACCGGCGGCCCGGCAGTCATCCCTTCGATGCGCAGATCCTGCACAGGCGATGGCAATGCCAGCCGCTGGCTTTCTGCCGGGATGCGTTGCAGCAAATCGTCGAGACGTGCCTTGGCCTGGCGGGCGCTGACAAACCCCTTCCAGTTCGCAATTGCGAGCTCGATTGGCGCGAGCGCACGTGCTGACGTGATGGAAGCCGCGATGATTGCGCCTGGCGACACTTCACCGCGAATGGTCAGATAGGCTCCAAGTCCGAGCATGGCCGACTGCAATGCGACGCGCAGCGCCTTGGAAAGTGCGCCCAGCCCTCCGCCGACATCGGCAGCCGTGTCGTTGGTGTTCAGGAAGGCCTGATTGGACTTTTGCCAGCGTGCATTCAGCCGGTCACCGAAGCCCATGGCGCGCGCGACTTCAGCATTTCGCCGACCGGATTCAGCCAGCATCAGGCGCTTGCCAGCGAGCGAAGCCGCCTCGGTTGAAGGGTCCCGCGTCTTTTGTTCGGTCACGAACGTGACAAGGATGAGCATCGCCGCGCCTGCTGTCGCCAGCCAGCCCAGCCATGGGTGCAAGAAGAAGACGAAGGCGAGATAGATCGGCATCCAGGGCAGGTCGAGCAGCGCAACCGGCCCCTGGCTCGACATGAAAGCGCGGACAGAATCAAGATCACGGAGCGGCGACAGGCCGTCTGAACCGTTGCGCACGCGCATTGGCAGCTCAAGCACGGTCTGGAACACTCGGTCGCTGAGCTGCTGATCGATGCGGCGGCCAACGCGAACCAGCAGGCGCTGACGGATCCAGTCGAGCAGCCCCTGAATGGCAAACATGCCCAGTGCAATGATTGACAGCGCGATCAGCGTCGGCACGGAACGGCTGGTCAGCACGCGGTCATAGACCTGCAGCATGAAGAGCGAACCCGTCAGCGCCAGGACATTGTAGACGCCTGAAAATGCCGCAATCCCAGCCAAGGCACCGTGCACGGCAGCAACCGCTTGCATGACTTCCGATTGAGCACGACGTCCGAGCGACGATTGCGCGAGTCCCAGTTTCACTTTCCACCCTCAACTCCCGAGCCTTTGCCCGGCCCAGCGCGCTGATCGTTGGCAGATTTTCGTGAAGAAAGTGCCAAGAGGCGGCGAGATTAACGCCATCCGTGTGCTGGGTTGCAATCGGCATTGTGACAGCACGGCCAGTTGACGTTTTGCCGGACAAGCCCAACATCAGTGTCATGACTTGGCCCTTCACACTCTCCGAACCCATGATCCGCCTGATGCTTTTCATCGGCATCTTTGGTGCCATGGCGCTTTGGGAGTTGCGCGATTCCTGGCGCCATCTCGAGCAGGGCCGCAAGGGCCGCTGGCCGGGCAATCTGGGCATTTTCGCGCTCGACATCGCGGTCGTGCGCCTGGTGTTTCCAGCGGCTGCTGTCGGCTTTGCGGTCTATGCGCAGACCAACAACCTGGGCCTTCTGCCACAGCTTGGCCTGCCGCTCTGGCTTGCAGGCATCCTTGGGTTCCTGCTACTCGATCTTGCGATTTATTTGCAGCACCGGGTGTTCCACCACGTCCCGTGGCTCTGGCGGCTGCACCGCATGCACCATGCCGATACCGAGCTCGATGTGACGTCAGGCTTCCGTTTTCACCCGCTGGAAATCGTGCTGTCCATGCTTATCAAGGCAGCGGTCATCATCGCGCTGGGCGTTTCGCCGCTGACTGTGCTGGTGTTCGAGACGGTGCTGAACGGCTCGTCGCTTTTCAACCATGCCAACATCCGGCTGAACCCGAGGCTTGAGCGGGTCCTGCGCTGGATCATCGTCACGCCCGACATGCACCGCGTGCATCATTCGGTGGAGCGCGCGGAAACCGATTCCAATTTCGGCTTCAACCTGCCCTGGTGGGACAGGCTGTTCGGCACCTTTGTTCCAAAGCCAGCTGCAGGCTTTGACCACATGACCATTGGCCTGCACGCGTTCCGCGATCCGGTTGAGCAACGGCTCGACAGGTTGGTGACACAGCCGTTTCGGCATGCAAGCAAGGATTAATCTGCAGTCCCCGCGCCGGAAATGGCCGTTCATTGAAAGGGCGTGACAGAAGAATGCCCGCCCTGCATTCAAGTTCCCAATCCAGCGCAGGTTCGCGCGCGACTTGACGGACAATCTGCCGCAGCGTCAACATGCGCACGACTGTTGTTATCGACGGAGTTCGGACCGTGCGCATTTTGCTGATCGCTTTCGTCATCATGCTGGCTTCTGGAGCATCCAATGCCCAAAGTCAGAAAACACGTCCGGCCTGCCCTTTTGACGCCAGTGAAGCAGGCTATTCCCTTTGGCCCAGAGGCACGCTTCGAACAGGTACCATCCAGAGGGACCGTCATCCTTGCGGCAAAGAGATCGAGTGCATCGGGGCACAGCGTTCAGACCCAAAGAGGGCGTGCCGGTGGATCCCCTGATGCAGCATCAGCGAAGCTTCCGGCAGAATCCAGCTGATGTTCCAAGCGCCGTCCCCGGGCCGTCAGGCAAGCACATTGCCCGAAAAAAGCCATTTACGCGCCTGCGAGAATCGACCTAGCTTAATGTTGTCGTCAACCAGCCGAAAGGAGGTGATCCAGTGTCTCATTGTCATATGCCGCTGTCGCGGAAGGCCGGAACCTGGACTGTTTCTCTGAAGGGTTTTGTGTTCGCCTGAGTTTTTTCGCGCTTCATGCCCGCTTGCGGGTCACGGCACGGCAATGGAAGGGCTGCCTCGCTTGAGGCAGCCCTTCTTTCGTTGCAGCATCGCTGCCGCCCACGGGCTGGCCTTGATATGCTGCGCATGCGAGAGCATCTCCAGCACTCCCCGCCAAAGGCAGAATCTTGACCCAGAACATTTCAGAGCCAAGTCGCGAGGCCATCGAGGCCTTCATCGCCCGCGAGCGTGAAGCTGGCCGCGAGGTCGGCAAGCGCGAGATCGCGCGCGCCTTCGGCATCACGGCAGGCGGCAAGATCTGGCTGAAAAAGCTGTTGAAGGACATCGAGCAGGATCAGGCCCTCGCGGTTGAAAGCGACGACATCACGGCCGAGCGCCTGCCGCCGGTGCAAATGATCCGCATCACCGGCCGCGACCGGGACGGCGATCTGGTGGCCGAACCAGCCGAATGGGACCGCGATAAACAGGGTGCTCCGCCGCGCATCATGATCCTGCAGCCGCGCCTGGCGCGGGGCCGCCGCACGGGCCCGCCAACGCCGGCACCTGGCGTCGGCGATCAGGCGATGGCCAAGCTCGAGCGGCTGCATGTCGCCGAAAGCCGTGGCATTCGGGCGGGCGTCGATGGTCCGGTCTACATCGCGCGCATTCTCAAGCTGATGGAAAAAGGCCGCGGGCTCGAACTCGGCATTTTCCGCGCCATGCCAGATGGCAGCGGGCGGTTGATCCCGGTCGACAAGAAGGCGCAGGGACGCGAGATGCTGATCCCTGTCGGCGGCACCAAGAACGCGCAGGATGGCGATCTGGTTTCCGTCCTCGGCAGCAGCACAGGGCGTCTCGGCTTGCCGGAAGCGCGCGTGCGCGAGCGGCTGGGCTCGATCAAATCGGAGCGCGCCGTCAGCCTGATCGCGATCTACACGCACAACATCCCGCATGTGTTCTCGTCGTCGGCCATCGCGGAATCAGAGGCCGTTCAGCCTGCATCGGATGCTGGTCGCGAAGACTGGCGCCATCTGCCGCTGGTCACCATCGATCCGGCTGATGCGAAGGACCATGACGACGCCGTCCACGCCACGCCTGACGCTGACCCGGCCAATCCCGGCGGCTTTGTCGTCACCGTCGCGATTGCCGATGTCGCGGCCTATGTGAAGCCAGGCTCCGCGCTTGACCGGGAGGCGCTGGAGCGCGGCAATTCGGTCTATTTCCCGGACCGTGTCGTGCCGATGCTGCCGGAGCGCATCTCGAATGATCTCTGCTCGCTGCGCGGCGGCGAGGATCGCCCGGCGCTGGCCGTGCGCATGGTTCTGGCCAGCGATGGCACCAAGAAGGGCCACACATTCCACCGCATCCTGATGCGTTCGGCTGCCAAGCTGGCCTATCAACAGGCGCAAGCTGCGATTGACGGCAAACCGGATGAGACGACAGGCCCGCTGCTGAAGCCGGTGCTCAGCCCGCTCTGGGCCGCATATGATTGTGCCGTCAAGGCGCGTGCCGGCCGCGCTCCGCTGGAGCTGGACCTGCCCGAGCGCAAGCTTGTGCTGAAAGCCGATGGCTCGGTCGACCGCGTCATCACGCCCGAGCGGCTGGAGGCACACCGGCTGATCGAGGAGTTCATGATCCTCGCCAATGTCTGCGCCGCAGAGACGCTGGAGAAGCTCAACAGCGTGCTGATCTACCGCGCCCATGACGAGCCCTCGCTCGAAAAGATGCGGGCGCTGGGCGAAGTGCTGGCCTCGGTCGGCCTGAAAATTCCGAAAGAACATATCGTTCGCCCTGCCCTGTTCAACCGCATTCTGGCAGCGATCAAGGGTTCCGAGCACGAACTGTTCATCAACGAGGTTGTCCTGCGCAGCCAGGCGCAGGCCGAGTATTCGCCTGAGAATTACGGCCATTTCGGCCTCAACCTGAAGCGCTATGCGCATTTCACCTCGCCCATTCGCCGCTACGCCGATCTGATTGTGCATCGCGCCCTGATCGGAGCCTTGAAGCTGGGCGAGGATGGCCTGCCCAAGGGCACGACGCTGGCAGCGCTGCGCGATGTCGCAACGCGCATCTCCGCTGCCGAGCGCCGCGCCATGGCCGCCGAGCGCGAGACAACCGACCGGCTGATCGCGCATTTCCTCGCCGATCAGGTGGGTGCGACGTTCGAAGGCCGGGTTGGCGGCGTCAACCGGGCTGGCCTCTTCATCAAGCTGGACGGCACAGGCGCCGATGGCTTCGTGCCTGCTTCAACACTTGGCGGCGACTATTACCGCTATGACGAGGCTGCCCACGCGCTGACCGGTGACCGCACGGGCGAAAGCTGGCGGCTGGGCGACCGGGTGCAGGTGAAGCTGGTCGAGGCAGCGCCCGTCGCGGGCGCGCTGCGCTTCGAACTGCTGTCGGAGGGGCGAAAGGTCACGCCCGGAAAAGCTGGCGGTGGCAGGCGTTTCCCGCTATCCCGACGCGGCAATGGCACCGGGTTTGCACCTGGCGGCAAAGGGCCGGGCGGCAAACCCAGCAGCGCCAAGGGTGGCAAAAGCGCCAGTGGCGGCAAGGGTGCTGGCCGCAACAAAAGGCGAGGCTGACATGGCTGCGCAAGACCAGACCCCCACGCAACATTGGGCCCGTGCGCCCGAGCGCGACTGGCGTGAGGCCGTCGGTCGCGGTTTCCGTGGCAAATGCCCATCTTGCGGCGAAGGCAAGCTGTTTCGGGCTTTCCTCAAACCTGTCGATGCCTGTGAAGATTGCGGCGAGCCCATGCACCACCAGCGTGCGGATGATCTGCCGCCTTACATCGTCATCACGATTGTCGGCCACATCGTCGTCGGCGGCCTGTTGCTCAGCGAGAAATATGCTGACTGGTCGATGACCACGCATATGCTGATCTGGCCACCGCTCTGCGTTGTCCTGACGCTCCTGTTCATGCAGCCGGTGAAAGGCGCCGTGGTTGGATTGCAATGGGCCAACCGCATGCACGGCTTTGGCGGCGAATGGCCGCGGCCGGAGCGTCAGCCAGGCGCGAAGCCTGTGGCGGCAGAAAATGCCAGCACACCGGGACGGTCGACTTGAACGACCATACGGTGACGCTTACCAGCGCCGAACGCGAGCGCCGTTGGCCAAACCAGCGCCCGGCTGATGCCGCGACCATGCTCATCATCGACCGCTCGACCCGCACGCCCCGCGTGCTGATGGGCAAGCGGCATGAAGGCCACAAGTTCATGCCGGGCAAGTTCGTCTTTCCCGGCGGCCGGATTGATCCGTCGGATCGCGACATGGTGGCGACCGGCGCCCTCGCCAGCATCTGCGAAGAGCGGCTGATGAAACGCGTGACCAGGCCGAGCGAGCAGCGGGCCAGGGCGCTCGCACTGGCCGCCATCCGCGAGACATTCGAGGAAACAGGGCGCCTCTTCGGCACAGCAGAGTTCGGCGCACCGGAAGCGCCGGCGGACAGCACATGGTCGGGCTTCGCCGAGCATGGCATCTTCCCGGATCTGGCTGCCCTCACCTTTGTCGCCCGCGCCGTCACACCGCCACGACGCCCCAAGCGTTTCGACACGCGATTCTTTACGATTGATGCCAGCGCAGTGGCACATACCGTCGGCAACATCATTGGTCCGGATGCCGAGCTGGTCGAACTGGTTTCGGTCAGCTTTGCCGATGCGCGCCAGCTAGACCTGCCCACCATCACCAAGGTGGTTCTGGATGAGGTGGAGGCCCGCATCAAGGCAGGCTTCGGTGCCTGGCAGCCGGTTCCCTATTATTGGGAAAAGCACGGCACCTTTGTGCGCGAAGCCCTGTGACTCCTGACACGGACGTCACGACCGCGTCCCTGAGCATCTCCGCGAAAGCCTCCATCGCTGCCGCCATCCTGCTTGTCGCCATGGTCGGCGTGGGCCTGAGCCTGACCGTGCCGCTGCTTTCGCTCGAAATGGAGCGCATGGGCATTTCCGGCACCATGATCGGCTTCAACACAGCGATTGCCGGTGTCGCCGCCATCGCCACGGTGCCCTTCGTGCCAAGGCTCGCGGCAAGGATCGGCATTGGCCGGATGCTGGCGCTGGCCATCATCATCACGGCCTTGTCCTTCATCGCCTTCCGGCTGTTCTTCGATGTGCGCGCCTGGTTCGTGATCCGCTTCATCTTTGCAGCAGCACTGGGCGCGCTCTTCGTGCTGTCGGAATACTGGATCGCAACCACAGCGCCGGCCGCCCGGCGCGGGCTGGTGATGGGCATCTATGCAACTGTGCTGGCACTGGGCTTTGCCATTGGGCCGCTCATTCTGGCACTGGTGGGCACCAGCGGGTGGCCGCCCTATCTGGCTGGGGCGGCACTCTATGCGCTCGCGGGCCTGCCTCTGCTGGCGGCGCGTCGACATTTGCCGGATCTGACCCATGCGCCCGGTCATTCGATCCTGCGCTATATCAAGCTGCTGCCCCTTGCGACGGCAGCAGGCATCGTCTTTGGCGCTGTGGAAAGCGGGGCTTTTGCATTCCTGCCGGTCTATGGCGTGCGCAACGGCTTTTCCGCCGAGACTGCGGCCATTTTCCTCACCGTGACCGCGCTGGGCAACATCCTGCTGCAAATCCCGCTTGGGCTGCTGGCTGACCGATTCAGCAAGTCGAAGCTGATTCTCATCATCGCCGCACTCGGCATCATCGGCGCCCTGCTGCTGCCACCGGCACGCGCCCTTGGCCTTGAATGGTTCTATGCCGTGCTGCTGATCTGGGGCGGCGTTGTCGGCGGGCTCTATACGATCGGCCTGGCCCTGCTCGCCAGCCGCTTCACCGGGCCTGATCTGGCCGGCGCCAATGCGGCGTTCGTCCTGCTCTACAACATCGGTCTCGCCGCAGGCCCGCCATATCTGGGCATCGCCATTGATGCACTGCCGGCCTGGGGCTTGTCACTGGCGTTTTCGAGCCTGTTCCTGCTCGTGCTTATGGGCGGTTTTGCCCGGAAGGCGTGATCGACGCCGCGCGCAGCGCAGGGCAGATGCTTTGCCGGGTCCTTTTGCCTTGACTTGGGCCAGATGATGCGGCATTGCCCGCGATACAGGTTTGCCGGGTTCGCCCGGCCATTTTTTATGCGGGTGCCAACGGGCACAGCGACCAAAGGAACTTCATTATGGCCAAGGCTGTCACGATCAAGATCAAGCTGCTGTCGACTGCCGACACGGGCTATTTCTACGTCACCAAGAAAAACTCGCGCACCATGACCGAGAAGATGAACGTCAAGAAGTACGATCCCGTCGTGCGCAAGCATGTCGAGTTCAAGGAAACCAAGATCAAGTGATCTGAGCGTTTTCGCAGATTTTTGAAAAGGGCGCCTTCGGGCGCCTTTTTTTGTGGTGCAATGCGAGGCGCATGGCTGCAAAAACAAGTAGGCCGACCAACAGCGGCTTCCGGGAAGGCCGGAAATTCCACTGTCAGTCGGCCATGCCCGATGGTGTCCCGAGAGATGCGGCGGACCCGGGCCCCCGAAGGGCGTCTTTTGCCCCGGAGGGCATTCTGGCCAGAGCGCTGTTTCCGGCGCCCCGTCCTGAGAAAGACCCTACCCGCAGACGGCCCGGACGCAATCAATAACAGCCCGAACCAGCGATTCATCACTGGTTAAGCTTACCTGTTAGGTCTCTGTCTTTACGGCGTTTTTTAAGCCTGGTTCAGGCGGCGGCGGCCACGACCACGCGGTTTCGGCCCGTGTCCTTGGCCCTGTAGAGCGCCTCATCTGCGCGCTTCATCAGCTCTTGTGCCGAAGCATCCCCTGCCCGACGGCTGGCCACACCGATCGACACGGTGATGCGGATGGCCTTGGTGCCATTGTGGATCTGGAAGGGCTCAGCCTCGACACGCTCGCGGATACGCTCGGCCACTGCCTGCGCCGCATCCAGCATTGTGTCAGGCAGCACAGCCACCACCTCTTCGCCACCAAAGCGCGCGATCAGATCGACGCCGCGTGTGCCCGCTTTGACGCGCAAGGCAAACTCGCGCAGCACCTCGTCGCCGGCATCATGGCCGTAGGTGTCATTTACCAGCTTGAACTTGTCGACATCCAGCACCAGCATCGAGAGCGCGCGCGCCCGCAGCGCCGACTCGTCAAACAGGCCGCCCATGTGGCTGTCGAGATAGCGCCGGTTGTGCAGGCCTGTCAGCTGGTCGACAACGGCCATCTCCATCGAGCTCTGCACGGATTCGCGCAGACGGTCGCCATAGCGCTTGCGCTTCACTTGCGTGCGCACACGCGCCAGCAGCTCGTTGCGGTCCACCGGGCGGATCAGGAAGTCATGCGCACCGATCTCCAGCCCGCGCAGGATGCGGCCCTGATCCTCGGCCTCGCCCAGCATTAGCACGGCAGAATGGCGCGTGCGGTCCAGCGAGCGGAGCTGGCTGCAGACGCGCAGGCCATCATGGCCCTGAAGATCGAGACTGACGAGAATGACCTCGTGCCCGCCCTCAGCAGCCGCCATCAGGGCCGCATGCGGATCAGGCTCGACATCGACCGAATGGAAGGCCGACAGTGCCGTCTTCAGCCGCTCGGCAGCGCTGGCACGGTCCTCAACCAGCAGGATTCGGGCATTCAGGCCGGTTTCCGATGCAGCCGCCGCCAGCGGATCGCCAAAGCCCAGCTCGCGCGACGCCATGGCGCGGGTGCGCAATTCATCGGTAACGGCCTTGAGGCGAAGCAGGCTGCGCACGCGGGCGAACAGCGCCGTGTCATCGAGCGGCTTTGTGAGGAAATCATCGGCGCCGGCATCCAGGCCTTTCAGACGGTCGCTGGGTTGATCCAGCGCGGTGACCATCACCACCGGGATATGGGCCGTGGTCGGCGATGTCTTCAGGCGGCGGCAAACCTCGAACCCGTCCATGCCCGGCATCATGACATCAAGCAGCACGAGATCAGCCTCGCCGCGCTCGCAGGCCGCGATGGCATCGGGACCGTTCAGGGCCGAACCGACATCGAAATACTCGGCCGAAAGCTTGGCTTCCAGCAACTTGATGTTGGTGATGATGTCATCGACGACCAGGACACGCGCAGACATTTTGCAAACTCGCTTGAGTCAGGCCGGGCCGAGAAAAGCGCGGACTGTTTCGAGAAACTTGGAAACGGAAATCGGCTTGGACAGATAGGCCTCGCAGCCCCCGGCCCGGATGCGCTCCTCATCGCCCTTCATGGCAAAAGCCGTGACGGCAATGATGGGGATGTCGCGCAGCCTGTCATCCTCCTTGATCCACTTGGTCACTTCCAGCCCCGAAACCTCGGGCAGCTGGATGTCCATCAGGATCAGGTCGGGGTGATGCGCGCGCGCCAGCTCCAGCGCCTCGATGCCATCCGCCGTTTTGAGCGTCGCATAGCCATGAGCCTCCAACAGATCGTTGAAGAGCTTCATGTTGAGGTCATTGTCCTCGACGATCAGCACAGTTTTCTTCATCATGCCCCACCCGGCTCGACCGGTTCGCTCTATGATCGACCATCGCTGGACGACCTCGCTGCTGGGATGCATACCACTCAGGCGCTGAAGAAACGTTTACCTGCAAACGCCGAGACCAGGAGCCCGGATCCCCATGACAAGGCCGATCGGAGAAGCTGAAGCGGAGGCCCTTGCCATCCAGGCGCTCATGTTTTTTGTCAATGATCCAAGCCGCTTGGGTGGCTTTCTCGATGCGACCGGCCTTGACCCGGATAACATTCGTGCTGCCGCGGCCGAGCCCGGCTTCCTGGCTGCTGTGCTGAGCCATCTCAGCGAAAGTGAATCATCGTTACTGGAATTCTGCGCCAATGCTGGCGTGGCGCCAGAGTCAATCGAGCGTGCCCGGCAGAAGCTTGTTGGCGTTGAAGGCTGGCAAGAGCCGTGAGGCGGACAAGATTTCAAGCAGTGACAGGATGATGCGCTTGCTGACACTGTGTCGCGACTGCATGGCCGATCATGAGACAATGCTGCCGCTGCGCCGCTGCGCCGCCTGCGGCTCCCCGCGTCTGCTCAGCCACCCCGAGCGCGAGACGCTGACACTGGCGCATATCGACTGCGACGCCTTCTATGCGGCGGTTGAAAAGCGCGACAACCCTGCCCTCGTCGACAAGCCACTTATCATCGGCGGCGGCAGGCGCGGCGTTGTCGCCACCGCCTGCTACATCGCCCGCACCCATGGCGTGCGCTCGGCCATGCCGATGTTCAAGGCGCTGGCCGCCTGTCCCGATGCTGTTGTGCTGCGGCCTGACATGGCGAAATATGTCCACGTCGGCCGCGAGGTGCGCCAGTTGATGCTGGAGTTGACGCCGCTGGTCGAGCCCATCTCGATTGACGAGGCGTTTCTCGACCTGAGCGGCACACAGCGTCTGCATCACGCATCTGCTGCCGTCACGCTGGCGCGCTTTGCTGCCCGCATCGAGCGCGAGATCGGCATCACGGTCTCGGTCGGGCTGTCCTAT
>JANMMX010000223.1:0-6333 GCA_031373605.1 Allobosea sp.
CTGCTGCGCCAGGCCATCGGCGAGCTGCATCTCGCTGCACCGGCACGCGCAGAGCGCGTGGCCTTGCCAGCCCTCGCCCCTTTCGGCGCGGTCCACGTCGATGCACAAGGCTGCACCTTGTGTCTGGCCTGCGTCTCTGCATGTCCCGTTCAGGCACTATCGGGCAACAGCGACAAGCCCATGCTGTCATTCCAGGAGGATCTCTGCGTGCAATGCGGGCTCTGTCAGGCCATCTGCCCGGAAGAGGTCATCACGCTGGAGCCACGGCTCGACTTCGCCGCCTGGGCCGCCGCACCTGCCGTGCTGAAGGAAGAAGAGCCGTTTCACTGCATCTCTTGCAGCAAGCCGTTTGGCGTGAAGAGCACGATCGAGAAGATCGTCTCGAAGCTCGAGGGCAAGCACTGGATGTTTGCGGGCGATGGCGCCAAGCGGATCGATGTGATCCGCATGTGCGAGGATTGCCGCGTCGAGACAGTGGTGAACGAGAGCTTCGATCCGCACAAATCGCCGCAGCGTCCTGCACCGCGCACGGCAGAGGACTACCTGCGCGAGCGGGCCGAGCGCGGCGATGATCCGCTGAACTAGGGCTTTGCAGCGATGGGCTTTTTAGAGGCGGACGCCGGACGTGCTGAATGCTTCTTCGGCCGGGCGCTGGATGTTGCCAAGGATGCTGTTGGCACCCAGCGCAGCGAGGGCGGCAAAGACAACGGCAAAAATGAATGGCTTCATGGCGTGACCTCGGTGTTTTCTGGTTGAACCAGACATAGGCAAGTGGCGCGACGCAATCAAGCCTGCTTCATCTGCGCATAAAGTCGTTCTGCCTCGACCAGGTCTTCAGGCGCATTGGCGTTGAAGAACGGGTCATGCGCAGCAATCTCCCACTGCGCATGGGCCACGCCGTGGCGGGCCGTCCAGCGGTCGATCTTGCGTTCTCCACCCTGCAAGGCCAGACGCAGGTCCTCGAGCAGCGAAACCGGCCACAAGCCGATCACCGGATGTGTCCAGCCGCCCGAGGCAGCACAAGCCAGTGGCACATTGTCCCTGATGCGTGCTGCATGGAGGCCAGCGACAAGATCATCAGGGATGAAGGGCGTGTCGGCGGCGACGCTGACCAGCCATGCCACCTGCGGCTGTTGTGCGGCCAACCAGTCCAGCCCTGCCAGAATGCCAGCCAGAGGCCCGGCAAAATCCGGCACGGTGTCGGCAACAACAGGAATGGAATAACTGGAAAAACGATCAGGCGCGCCATTGGCGTTGATGACGAGACTTTCGCATTGCGGGGCAAGCCTCCCGATCACGTGGTCAAGGATGGCACGCCCGCCAATCGTCCGCAGCGGCTTGTCGCCGCCACCCATGCGTCGGGCAAGGCCGCCTGCGAGCAGGACGCCACATGTTGGCGCGCAGGCTTCATGCATTGCCGTCATTCGCCTTCGCCTTTTCGCCCTGGGCTTGCGCGCCACCCTTGCGCGATGATCCCCGCGCCTCATCTGCCACGAAGGCCAGATCCTGATCGAAAACGATGTTCTTCTCGCCGGCAAGCGCCACAAACCGTTTGCCGCGCGCCCGTCCGACCAGCGTCAACCCGGCTTTGCGCGCCAGCTCGACACCCCACTCGGTAAAACCTGAGCGCGACACCAGAACCGGGATGCCCATCCGCACAGTCTTGATGACCATCTCAGAGGTCAGCCGTCCGGTGGTGTAGAAAATCTTGTTCCTGGCATCGATCTGATGGCGAAACATGTAGCCAGCTATTTTATCGACCGCATTGTGACGCCCGACATCTTCCATATAGACCAGTGGCCTGTCCTGCTCGCAGAGCACGCAGCCATGGATGGCGCCTGCTTCCAGATAGAGCGAAGGCGTGCTGTTGATCTTGTGCGTCAGGCCATAGAGCCAGCTCGTGCGCAACTCGGCGGCTGGCAGCTGCACATCCTCGATGGCTTCCATCAGGTCGCCAAAGGCGGTGCCCTGCGCACAGCCGGAGGTCAGCGTCTTTTTCTTCAGCTTCTGCTCGAAGTCGGTGTGCACGGGCGTGCGCACCACCACGACATCCAGTTCCTCGTCGAAATCGACACCTGTCACGACATCGCCACGCTTGAGCATGTTCTGGTTCAGCAGGTAGCCGAGCGCCAGATCTTCGGGGTGATCGCCAATCGTCATCATGGTGACGATTTCCTGCGCGTTGAGATAGAGCGTCAGCGCACGCTCGGTGACAACGCGCGTCTCGACAGTTGCTCCGGTCTGGTCAGTGCCGGTGACGGTCGCACCGAGCCTCTGGTTGTCCGGGTCTGGCCTCAGCAGGTAGTCTGACAGGAAGTCATTGTTCATGCGCCTGTATTTGCCATCGCTTGTGTGCGCGCGCCAGTGCCACTTGCAACGATGCATCCGTCGTCGTGCGTTTTTCGCACTGCACTGTTGCGTCCGCCCTACAGCACAATGGCAGATAAGCCGCTAGGGAAGGTGCAAATGCATCTGCAGCCTGTCGTGGATGCTTCGAACACTGCCTGACCTGAGCCCACATGCTGCAAGAACGCCCTCGCCCTCTCGATCCGGCTGAAGATGCCGCGCAGTTGCTTGGCCGCATCGGCTTTGCCACGCTGGGGCTGGCCTTGCCCATGGCATCGCTGGTGTCGCGCCGGGCCGCAGTCGTGCTGGTGCCGATTGGTGTCGCGCTGCTGGTGATTGCTGCCTTGATCGCCCGCCCGCAGAGGCTGGTGAGCACGCTGAAAGCCATCCTGCTCGGCCCCGCCGGCCTTGCGCTGCTGCTGCTGGTTGGCTGGACCTTGCTGTCGCTGGTCTGGAGCCCCTACGCGCCTTCCGCGAGCGAGAAGGCGGCCAATCTGGCGCTGGCTGTCGCTCTGGGCTTGCTCGGCGTGTCAGCTCTGCCAGAGCGCACGCGGGCCTCGAACCTGAACCTTGTGCCGCTGGGCGCGGGCGTGGCCGCGCTGTTTTCGCTGACGCTGATCCTGAGTGCGCAGATCAGCCCGCGTTTTGTGGTGGGAACCGGCGATGGCAACAGCCTGGCGCGCGGCGTCAGCGTGTTCTCCGTCATGGTCTGGCCCGCGATCGCGTGGCTGCTCTCGCGCGAGCGCAACACCAGTGCTCTGGTGATCGCAGTGGCGGCGGCACTGGTGGCGCTGGCGCATGTCGATGACGGTGGTGCCGTGGCCATCGTCATAGGCGCGCTTGTGTTCGGGCTCGTTTCCATACGTCCAGCCAATGGTGCGCGCCTTGTCGCAATGCTGGCGGCAGGCGCCATGCTTGCCGCGCCGCTCATTCCGTTTGTGCTGAAACCGTTCATTGGCGGGCCTGTCGGCGCGAGCCTTGCGGTCTGGAGCGACATCGTCCTGGCTGACCCGCTGCGGCTTATCACCGGTTACGGGCTCGATACGGTTCTGCGCGGCAAGGTCAGTGGTGTCCTGCCCGGCAATGTTCCGCCCACCATCCTTTTCGAGACCTGGTATGAACTGGGGCTGGTTGGCGCCACGTCAGCCGCCCTGTGCCTGTGGTTCGCAATCCGGGCGGCAGGGCGCATGACAGGCTCGCTCGCACCAGGTGGCGTGGCAGCCTATGCCACGGCTTTTGCCCTCGCGGCCCTTGGCTTTGCCAGTCTGCAAACCTGGTGGCTGATGACGCTGGCAGCTGTCGCTGTTCTGTTCACAGCCATTGCACGCGGTCAATATCGCACGGACCGCCCGATCGCTCCCAAAATGCTGCGCAACTGAGCCGAGCGCCTCAGGCGGCGGCTGACGCCGTGGCATTGGTCACGGCATGGCAGGCCACGCCGTTGACTGCGACGGGTGCCTCAACCCGGCAGCGGTCAAACACCAGCGGGCAGCGCGGATGGAAGGTGCAACCGGAGGGCGGGCTGATCGGATTGGGAATTTCGCCCTGCACACCGACGCGGGCACGGCCCACCATCGCCAGGTCCGGCACAGCATCCAGCAACATGCGCGTGTAGGGATGGCGCGGCGCCGAAAACAGCTCCTTGCCCTCCGATACCTCTACCAGACGGCCGAGATACATCACGCCGATGCGCGTTGCCATATGGCGAACGACGGCGAGATTGTGCGAGATGAACAGGTAGGTCAGCCCGAATTTCTGCTGCAGATCACGCATCAGGTTGAGGATCTGCGCCTGGACGGACACGTCCAGCGCCGATGTCGGCTCGTCACAAACGATGAACTCGGCATTGGAGGCCAATGCGCGCGCAATCGCGATGCGCTGGCGCTGGCCACCGGAGAACTCGTGCGGAAACTTCACGCCATCATCGGGATGCAGGCCCACCAGCGTCAGCAATTCGCCCACGCGCGCGACAATGTCAGCCTCGCCCTCGATCACCTTGAAGGCGCGGATCGGCTCGGAAATGATGCGGTCCACCCGCCAGCGCGGATTGAGGCTGGCATAGGGATCCTGAAAGATCATCTGGATGCGGCGGCGCAGCGCCTGCCGCTCATCAGCCGCAGCAGCCGATGACATGGAGATGCCGTCGATCTTCACTTCGCCGCCCGACGGAGCCAGCAGGCCCACCACCATGCGCGCGACAGTGGATTTGCCGGAGCCGGATTCACCGACGAGCGCAAAGGTCTCGCCCTTGCGGATGTCGAACGAGACACCGTCCACAGCCTTGAGGAACTGCCTCGGGGAACGCTCGATGATGCGGTTGAGCCAGGGCTTCGACACATCGAAGACGCGCTTGAGGTCTCGAACCTCGACGAAGGATTTGTCGCTCACGCTGCGGCCTCCACACCGGTCTTGTCATAAAGGTGGCAGGCAACACTGTGGCTGACCATGCCCGTGCCTTCGACCTGGATCAGATTGGGCCGCTCCACGCGGCAGCGGTCAAACACGGCATTGCAGCGCGGGTTGAAGGCGCAACCCTGCGGGATGGAGGACAGGCGCGGCATCGAGCCCGGAATCTGCACCAGCCGCTCGGCATGGCTCTCGAGCGAGGGAATGGCGCCCATCAGGCCCTTGGCATAGGGATGGCGCGCATTCTTGATGACATCGCGCACCGGGCCGATCTCGGCGATGCGCCCGGCATACATCACGGCCACGCGATCAGCCGTCTCGGCAATGACACCCATATCATGCGTGACCAGCATCACGGCCGTGCCACGCTCGGCACAGAGCCGCTTGATGAGCGCGATGATCTGGGCCTGCACAGACACATCGAGCGCGGTGGTTGGCTCATCGGCGATGATGAGTTCGGGCTCCGCGCATAGGGCAAGCGCGATCACCACGCGCTGGCGCATGCCGCCGGAAAACTCGTGCGGGTAGCCATCGATGCGGCGCTCGGGCGCGGGGATGCCCACCTCGGTGAGAAGCTGGATCGCGCGGTCACGCGCGGCGCTGGCCGAGAGATCGGTATGGGTCTGGATGGTTTCGATCAGCTGGTCGCCCACGCGGTAGAGCGGGTTGAGCGAGGTCAGCGGGTCCTGGAAGATCATGCCGATACGCCGGCCGCGCACCTTGCGCATCGCGTCCTGCGACAGGTTGTCGATGCGCTCGCCACCCAGGATCACCTGGCCTCCAGCGATGCGGCCGGGCCGGTCGATCAGGCCGATGATGGCAGAACCTGTGACCGACTTGCCGGCACCCGATTCGCCCACCACGCCAAGCACTTCACCGCGCTTGATGTCGAACGAAATGCCATCGAGCGCGCGCAATATGCCGCGACGCGTCACGAACTCGACCGTCAGGTCGCGCACCGAAAGAATAGGCTCGCTCATCTCGTCTCCATGCTGCGCAGGCGCAGATTGCGGCGTGACCATAGCGCGCTCACGCTGCACGCCAACCGAAAAGCTGTCATGCCTGAACGACCGATGGTCATGCTCACCTCAGCTTCGGGTTGAGCGCATCGCGCAGCCAGTCGCCCAGCAGGTTGATGGCGAGCGCGAGCAGGACCAGCGTCAGCGCCGGGAAGAACAGGATCCACCATTCGCCCGAGAGCAGGAACTTCTGGCCCGAGCGGATCAGCGTGCCAAGCGAGGGTTGGGTGACGGGCAGGCCAACGCCAAGGAAGGACAGGGTCGCCTCCTCGATGATGGCCAGCGCCAGATTGATGGTGGCAATGACCGAAACCGGCCCCAGCACATTGGGCAGCACATGGCGGGCCATGATGGCAAAGCCGGAAATGCCCATCAGGCGCGCCGCCTGCACATATTCCTTGTTGCGCTCCACCATGGTGGAGGCGCGCACCGTGCGGGCGTATTGCGCCCAGTTCGACAGGCCGATGGCGACGATGATGACAACGACCGCCGTCGTCTCGTAGTTCTGCGGCGAGATCAGTCCGCGTGCGACGCCAAAGATCAGAAGCGCGATCAGGATGGC
>JANMMX010000033.1:0-4085 GCA_031373605.1 Allobosea sp.
GGAGGATGGCGGCCCGCACGGCAAGGGCATGGTGCGCGCCGAGCTCGATGTGCGGCCTGACCTCTGGTTCTTTTCATGCCACTTCAAGGGCGATCCTGTGATGCCGGGCTGTCTTGGCCTCGATGCGTTGTGGCAGCTGACGGGATTTCATCTCGGCTGGTTGGGCCTGCCAGGCCGTGGCCGGGCGCTTGGCGTCGGCGAGGTAAAGTTCGCCGATCAGGTGTTGCCGAACGTCAAGAAGATTGTCTACGGCGTTGATTTCAAGCGCATCTTCAAGTCCAAGCTCGTGCTGGGCATCGCCGATGGCTGGCTCGAGGCCGATGGCAAGCGCATTTACACGACGACAGATATGCGCGTGGGTCTGTTCAAGCCTGAGGCATGATGCTGCTGCAATTCTGATCGCCCGCTAGCCCTGATTGCCTTATCTTGATACACTGCATGCAGTTGTAAGACAGTGCATGACAGGCAGGGAGAGGCGAATATGTCAGTCTCATTCTCGATCCGGATGGATGAGGGCCTGAGGGCCCGGCTCGAAAAGGAAGCGCAGGCCGAGGACCGCTCGGCCTCCTATCTTGCCCAGAAAGCGATCTCGGCCTTTCTGGATGCGCGCGCCTCTCGCCGTCAGGAAATCCTGGCGGCTTACGCGCAATCGCAGTCAGAAACAGAGTTTGTCTCCGAAGAAGCTGTCAGTGCCTGGGTCGACTCGTGGGAAACACCCAATGAGCTTCCCGTTCCCGCTGCCGATGTCATTCGCCCTTCCAAGCTGTGAAGATTGTCTTCCGTCGCTCATGTCTGGCGGATCTGGCGTGGTTCCGCAGCTATTATGAGACCGTTTTTCCAGAGGGACAGAACAGCGCCAAGGCACATTACAGGCAGGCCTGCCTGATGCTCGCGACCAACCCGCAGATTGGCCGCGCGATGGAGTTCGAGCCGCGCATCAAGGAATTGGTTATCGCTCGCACGCCGTTTTCGTTTGTCTATACGATTGGCCAGGCAGAAATTGTCATACTCCGGGTGCTCGACAACCGGGCCGAACGCCCCGATAACCTCTCCAGATGAGCACGGAGCAATGACAGCGAAAAGCAGCCTCACTGGTGTCTGGCACGGGCTCTACACCTATCCCGGCCAGCCTGAGCCCGTTTATTTTTTGGCAACTGTCATCGATTCCGGCAGCCATTTGAGCGGCACGGTTCACGAATCGGAGGTGGGCCGCAACGGCGCACCGCTTACGCTTTATGCCGCGATAGAGGGCGTGAGGCAGGGTGAAAGCGTGACCTTCACCAAGACTTATGACGGCTCCGGTGGCTGGGAACACGCGGTGGCCTATGATGGCATGCTGAGCCCGGACCGCACGGAAATCGAGGGCCGCTGGACCATCGGGGTCGAGGCCAGTGGCAAGTTCCTGATGATTCGCACGCGTGGCGTCAATGAAAGCGTGATGCGCGAAGTCTTCGAGAAGGTGTGACGGCTGCCTCGCGCCGCGTGAACACAAATCGATGACGCAATTTGCTCGCAGCTTGCCCATTGCTTGCACGCTGCTTGCCCTTGCGCCTGCCGCATTCCCGGTCCATGTCGGCAGAACGATTGGCATTGGATCGGCGCTTGCAGCTTGCCGGTCAGCAGATGGAGTGTGGCGCATGAGACGCGTTGTGGTGACAGGCATGGGCATTGTCTCGTCCATTGGCAACAACACGCAGGAGGTTCTGGCCTCGCTGCATGAAGCCAGGTCCGGCATCGCGCTGGCGCCAGATTTCGTCACCCATGGCTTCCGCTCGCAGGTTCAGGGCAAGCCCACGCTCGAGCCTGAAGGCATCCTTGACCGCCGCGCGATGCGCTTCCACGGCGGTGGCTCTGCCTGGAACCATGTCGCGATGGATCAGGCGATCCTCGATTCTGGCCTGGAAGAGCACGACATCTCCAATCCGCGCACGGGCATCATCATGGGCTCCGGCGGACCTTCGACCCGCACGGTGGTCGAATCCGTCGACAAGGCGCGCGAGAGCGGCAATTCCAAGCGTGTCGGCCCCTTCGCCGTGCCCAAGGCAATGAGCAGTACGGCGTCAGCCACGCTCGCGACCTGGTTCAAGATCAAGGGCGTGAATTATTCGATCTCGTCAGCCTGCGCGACCTCGAACCATTGCATCGGCAATGCCTATGAGATGATCCAGTGGGGCAAGCAGGACGTGATGTTTGCCGGTGGCTGCGAGGAGCTGGACTGGACCTTGTCCGTGCTTTTCGACGCGATGGGCGCCATGTCATCGAAATACAATGACCGGCCTTCCACCGCCTCGCGCGCCTATGATCTGAACCGCGATGGTTTCGTGATCGCTGGCGGTGCCGGCGTCGTCATTCTGGAAGAGCTAAGCCACGCCAAGGCCCGCGGCGCCAAGATCTATGGCGAGATTGTCGGCTATGGCGCGACATCCGATGGCTATGACATGGTCGCCCCGTCAGGCGAGGGCGCAGTGCGCTGCATGCAGCAGGCGCTGGCCACCTACAAGGGCAAGGTCGACTACATCAACCCGCATGGCACCTCGACGCCAGTCGGCGATATGAAAGAGATCGAGGCCATCCGCGAGGTGTTCGGCGTGGGCGACAAGGCCCCGCTGATCTCCTCGACCAAGTCGCTCACAGGGCATTCGCTGGGCGCGACTGGCGTGCAGGAGGCGATTTATTCGCTGCTGATGCTCAACAATGATTTCGTCTGCGAAAGCGCTCATATCGAGGAACTGGACCCGGCCTTTGCCGACATGCGCATCGTGCGCAAGCGCATCGACAATGCAGGCCTGTCTTGCGTGCTGTCGAACTCATTCGGCTTCGGCGGAACGAACGCGACCATCGTGATGAAGAAGCTGGAGGCTTGAGGCTCGGCACACGATGTCTCACATCAAGTTTTTTGGCGTTTTTTGTCTCTCTCACCCCGGCTATCGCATGGGAAGGGGTGTATCGAGGCAATTGGGACTACGGTCAAATAACTGCAACTATGGAGCTTTTTTCTGAGTATCCTGGACAAAATAGGTATGAAGTAAAAATTCGAGTCCGTGCGCCTGGCTGCGTTGGCGAAGTCGAAGGATACGGTTTCGTGCATGGTACCTCGATGACTTTCCGCTCGCATGAGACGAAAGATCAGCGATGCTTGATATCGATCTCTAAATCCAAGGGCTCATTCACAATGAGAGCTCTCGAGCATTGTGAAAAGTACAGCGGTGCTCGCTGCGGATTTGGTGGAACCATAAAAAAGCGTTGAGCTACTTCGAGCGACGTTTTTTCAGTGGGTCGTTTTTGCTGTCCAATAGCTCCCTCGGCTTCGGCAGCACGAACGCGACCATCGTGATGAAGAAGCTGGAGGCTTAAGGCTGGCTTGAGACCATAGTTTTTTTCGTCTATACGCCTTGTCTAGACGGAGGATTTCATGGCATTCCATGTTCGGGATTCTGAAACAGACTTGGTTGTGCGCAAGCTAGCCAGGAAGACAGGCTTGTCGATGACGGACGCGATCAGGATCGCTGCAAGTGAAAAGCTTGCGACTATCGAAAAAGCTGAAGCGCAACGCGATGCCCGGCCATTTCTGGAACGTATCAAGGACATCCAGGATCGGGTGGCGTCCTACCCCAAGACGGGCAAAAAAGCCGACAAGGCCTTCTACGACTGGCTATCGGGTGACGAGTGATCTTTGTTGACGCGTCTGCGATGGTGGCAGTCCTTTGTCGTGAAGAGCCGATGCTGCGGATAGCCAAAGTGATTGACAGTGGGGCTGTATTGTTCACATCGCCCCTCGCCATGTTTGAGGCTACGCTAGCGATCGTGCACCGTAAGGACTGTCCACCGCAGAAATCAGCGTTGGATGTGAGCGCTCTGGTCTCGCAAGCCAATATGGCCATTGTCGATATCGAGCCTGATATGTTCGAGATTGCGGTCAGCGCTTTCGAACGCTTCGGGAAAGGACGCCACAAAGCCAAGCTCAATCTCGGCGATTGCTTTGCCTATGCCATGACAAAATCCCGCAATGCCTCAATTCTGTTCGTCGGCGATGATTTCACGCATACCGATCTGCCAGACGCCCTCGCAGCCATCTGAAGAAAGCC
>JANMMX010000175.1:0-3811 GCA_031373605.1 Allobosea sp.
GCAGCAATAGCTGATTGTGCCCAGCGCAATCGCCGCAAGCCCCGCCAGCTCCAGCGGATCGCGGCTGGCCATGGCAGGCCCGGCAATCCGGCTGGCAAACAGCAGCGTGAGGCCAAGCACGCCCAGCGCAATTGCTGCAAGCTTGCGCTTGTCAATCACCTCGTCGCCAAACAGCCGCCCGGCAATGATGGTGACGATCGGGATCATCGCGAAATTGACGATGGCCGCCAGCCCGGTCGGCGCATGGGCAATGCCCCAGAACAGGAAGGCATAATTGCCCGTGTTCACCGCCATGCCGGTCCAGAACACGCGCGACCAGAGCGCCTTGGGCACGTGGAAGGCGGGGCGACCGGCCAGCATCAGCATCAGCGCGCCCGCGATCAGGAAGCGGCTGGCCGCCAGAAACACCGGCGGCACATGGGCCGAGCCGATCTTCACCGGCAGCCAGGTCAGCCCCCAGACCAGGCACATCGCGGCAAAGAGCAGCGCGTTGCGGCTCATATCGAGCCGACGGTCTTCAGCCTGACGCGCGGGTGGATTTCAGCCTGCGACAAGACCGGCGTCTCGCGACGGAAGCGCTCGACAATCTGGCGCACGAAAGGCCGCGCCATGCCGGAGCAAACCAGCGCCGGCATCTCGCCCATGCGCGCTGCATCCTCAAAACGGTCGCGCACATTCTGCACGAAATCCTGCAGCTTGGAGGGCGCCATCGCCAGATGGCGCTCTTCGCCATTGCCGATGATGGATTCGGCAAAGATGCTTTCCCAGGCCGAGGACAGGGTGATGATCGGTAGCTGCCCCTGCGCGCTGGAGTTCTGCGCACAGATCTGGCGGGCCAGGCGCGAGCGCACATGCTCGGCAATGTCGCGCGGGTTCTTGTAGGAACCAGCTACCTCGGCAATGCCCTCGACGATGGTGCCGAGATCACGGATCGAGACGCGCTCTGCCAGCAGCAATTGCAGCACGCGCTGGATGCCGGTGGTCGAGATGGACGAGGGCACGATCTCCTTGATGAGATCGGCATGGTCCTTGGGCAGCTCCTTCAGCAGCTTCTGCGTTTCCACATGGCTGAGCAGCTCGGGCATGTTGCCCTTCAGGATTTCGGTGAGATGCGTCGAGATGACGGTGGCCGCATCGACCACGGTGTATCCGCGCAGCTGCGCCTCGTCGCGCATCGAAGCGTCGATCCACGTCGCGGGCAGCCCGAAGGTCGGCTCCAGCACGTGCTGGCCCGGCAGGTCGACGCGCCCGCCCATCGGGTCCATCGCCATGAACTGGCCCGGATAGACGATGCCCATGCCGGCATCGATTTCCTTGATCTTGACGTAATAATGGTTCGCATCGAGCTGCACATTGTCGACGATGCGGACCGACGGCATGACAAACCCGAGCTCGCCAGCCAACTGGCGGCGCAGCGCCCGCACCTGGTCGGTCAAACGGTCGCTGCCATCAGGCTGGTTCACCAGCGGCAGGAGGCCATAGCCGATCTCGATCTTGAGGTCGTCCATCTTCAGCAGATCGGTCAGCGTCTCCTCGCGCGGCGGGCCAGGCATGCCATTGGCGGTCGCTGGCACACCCGTGCGTGCCTCGATTTCCTTGACCGCGAGACGTTCCTTGTTGATCCGGTCGAAGCGGCGCGCGAGATAGCCGGCGCCGATGGCAAGCGACAGGAATGGCAGCATCGGAATGCCCGGCAGCACAGCGATCATCGCCATGACAGCCGCCGACATGCCCAGCGCTTTCGGATAATTCGAGAACTGCTCGCCCAGCGCCTTGTCAGCCGCGCCGCGCACGCCCGCCTTGGACACCAGAAGGCCGGCCGCGGTCGAGACGATCAGCGCCGGGATCTGCGTGACGAGGCCGTCACCGACCGTCAGCAGCGTGTAGGTCTTGGCGGCATCGCCGAAGCTGAGGCCCATCTGGGCGACACCGATCAGGATGCCACCGATCACGTTGATGAAGGTGATGAGCAGGCCGGCAATCGCGTCGCCGCGAACGAATTTGGAAGCGCCATCCATCGAGCCGTAGAAGGACGCCTCGTCCTCCAGCGCCTTGCGCCGGACCTTGGCGACCTCCTGGTCGATCAGGCCCGCCGAGAGATCAGCATCGATGGCCATCTGCTTGCCGGGCATGGCATCGAGCGAGAAGCGCGCCGCCACTTCGGCGATGCGGCCTGAACCCTTTGTGATGACGATGAAATTCACGATCAGCAAGATCGCGAAGACGATCACGCCAATGATGAAATTGCCGCCCATGACGAAATGGCCAAAGGCCTCGATCACATGGCCAGCTGCCGCCGGGCCCTCATGGCCCTTGGACAGGATGAGCCGTGTCGATGCCAGGTTCAGCGCCAGCCGGAACATGGTCACCATCAGCAGCACAGTCGGAAAGGCCGAGAATTCCAGCGGCTCCTCGATGAAGAGCGCTGTCATCAGCACCAGCACCGACAGGATGATGGACACAGCCAGCAGCAGGTCCAGCAGGACCGCCGGCAGCGGAAAGATGAGCACCACGAGGATGCCCATGACCGCGATGGCCAGAAGCAGATCGGGCCGGTTGAGCAGCGTGGCCATTTCGCCACGGCCGGGCATGCGGAAATTTCCGCCCGACGCCCCGGTTCCTGCCGTTACATCACTCATTGCACCAGCCGCCTGCCTGTCGCCATCTCTGGCCCATTGCCTGCACACCGCGAATGCGGCGCACCCGGCAATTCTTGCCGGGTTCATGGTGAACAACTGGTTAAGATGAAACGCTTGGTTGCGGGCGATTGCAGCAAGAAATGCTTTGCTAACCCTCGACACCAAAATGTCGCGGGCATCAGGGAGATGTACGAGTTCGTTCAACATTCGAGCCGACTAATCCACGCGGGGTCGAGGAATAGTGGAACGTCAATGCCCGCGCGCCTGTTTCAAAAATCTATTGGTCTTTTCGGTGGGCTCAGGGTGCAACTCTGCTGTCTGGCGATGGTCGTGGCATTGCCGATCACGCTCAGCCAGATGCACGAACTGAAGCAGGATCGCGAACAAGCGCATGCGAGCGCTGATCGCGCAGTCAGGCGATATGCCGAAGCCGTGGTCAAAGCCCAGTCGGATGCGGTCAACAGTATCCGTCTGACACTCGACGTGCTGTCAAAAGTGCCGGATGTCGTCAGCGCCTCGCCTGAGGCCTGCAATCTGGTCATGCACGAAATTGCCGAAACACGTGAGTGGGCGATCGGGTTCCATTCCGTCACGTTGCAAGGGCATGTGAGCTGCACCAGCCTGGACGTTGCACGCAACATCAACATTGCCGACCGCCCCTATTTTCGTGAGGCGCTGGCAGCCGGCGAGTTCACGGTCAGCGACTTTATCCTGGGCCGTGTCAGCCGCAAGCCGAGCCTGGCCGCCGCTTTGCCGGTCTTCGACAAGTCTGGAAAACCTGTCAGGGTTCTGGTCGCGACGCTGGACCTGCAGGCCATCGAGAAGACGGCCAAAGACGTCGCTTCCCGCGAGCCTGGCAGCATGGTTGCGATGTTCGACAGCGCGGGCACCTTGCTGGCGCGCTATCCGGCCCTGCCGAATGCGGTGGCGGTAGGCCAGAACTACCGCAACCAGCCCCTTTTCAGCGCGATAGCTTCAGCCAGTTCCGGCACCATGGTTGCAACGGATCTCGACGGCGAAGAGCGCCTCGTCAGTTTCATGAGCTTGCCGGACACCAAGGCCAAGATTGTCGTCGGGTTCTCGCAGGCGCAGATCACCGCCGCGATTGACCGCAAGCTGCGGTCGAGCACGATCAGCATCGCTGCCCTGCTGGCCGGCCTCATGCTGACAGC
>JANMMX010000322.1:0-7506 GCA_031373605.1 Allobosea sp.
AAACAGGCAAAGCAGCTGCAGCACATGGTTCTGCACCATGTCACGCATGTGACCCGACCTGTCATAGTATCCGGCGCGCGCTTCCAGCCCCACGGTTTCGGCCACCGTGATCTGGACATTGTCGATGTCGCGGCTGGACCACGAGCGTTCGAACAGCGTGTTGGCAAAGCGCAGCACCAGCAGGTTCTGCACGGTTTCCTTGCCGAGATAATGGTCGATCCGGTAGGTGCGGGATTCCGGCAAGATCTGAGCGACGGCATCATTGATGGCGCGTGCCGAGGCCAGATCGCGCCCCAGCGGCTTTTCCAGAATGACGCGCGAGGTCGGCGTGAGGATGCCGGCAGACGCAAGGTTGCGGCAGATCGGGATAAAAAGGTCAGGCGGCGTCGACAGATAGAACGAGCGCACATGTTCGCTCTCGCCCAGCGCTTCCTTCAAATGAGCGAAGCTTTCGGGCACATTGGCATCCACCTGCACAACGCTGAGCCGGCGCAGGAACGACTCGATGGCGGGCGCAGGCAGCCCCTCATTGCCGAGCCTTTCGCCAATCTGGCGCGGCAGCGAGGCCACGTGTTCGGGCTGTCGCGCCACGCCGATGATCCGGCTGTTTTCCGGCAGCACGCCTTCAAGATCACGCTGCGCCAGCGCCGGAAAAAGCTTGCGCATGGCAAGGTCGCCGCTGGCACCAAAAATGACGAGATCGAAGGTCGGCACCGGCGTGCGGGCCGGGGCAACGCCTGCACCCAAGGCAGACAACGGGTCAATCAAGGTTGCAGGTCCTGAACAGCTGGCCGGAGAGCCCGAATGTCTCAAGAGGGCACGCTGCTGGGCCTGTGGTCAATCCGAAACATCAGTTTGCTGCAGACGCTGCACCAACATCCCAATAGAGCCCCGCCATCAGGCCCAACCCCTCGCGCGCAATGCTTTTGGGCAGGTGCTCGTCTGGCGCGTGCTGTGAGCAGCCGGGGTAGGAGTGCGGCACCCAGATCGTCGGCAGACCCAGAACCTCGGCAAAGATGTCATTGGGCAGGGCGCCACCCAGATTGGGCAACACAGCGACGGGAGCGCCAGCAGTCAATGACAGCGACTCCCGCGCAAACACGGCCCAGGGGCTGGCCGGATCAAGCCGTGTGGCGCGGAACGCCTCGTCGCGCGTTGGCCTTACTTGCACCTGCGCAAAGCCATGCCGGTCAAGATGGCGGCGGATCGCAGGCAGAACCGCGTCAGGGTCAACGCCGACAACGAAGCGCAATTGCATGCTGGCGCTGGCGGTCGGCGGGATGGCATTCACCGGCGCCTGAGGCTGGCCGCAGGTGAAGGCCAGCACTTCGAGATTGCACCAGCCGAACACCTTTTCGGCGGCACTCAGGCCCGGCTCGCCCCACCAGGCATCGATCTGCGGATCATCCGGGCCGGGATCGGGCGCGCAATCCAGCAGCGCCTGCCTCACGCTTTCAGGAATTGCATCCGGCACCAGCTCGGGCACGCGGATCTGGCCGGTCGGGCCGACAAGGCTGGCAATGGCATGGCTGAGCATGATGCCGGGATTGGCGAGCAGCCCGCCCCAGTTGCCTGAATGGTGGCCGCCTTCACGCAGCGTGACAGACAGCTCGAAACCCAGAGCACCGCGCGCACCCAGAAACATCGTCGGCCGCGACAGCGCCAGTCGCGGCCCGTCTGATGCGATCAGAACATCGGCAGCCAGCAGGTCGGCATGCTGGCGGCACAGTTCGCGCAGGCCCGGCGAGCCCACCTCCTCGCCCATCTCGATGATGAACTTGGCGTTGAAGCCAAGCTGTCCGCGCGTGGCGATGACGCTGGCCATGGCAAGAATGCCGGTGAGGTGCTGGCCCTTGTTGTCGGCCACGCCACGGCCGAACCAACGGTCACCTGCATCGTCAAGCACGAAGGGGTTACGCCCCTCTTTCCACTCGCCTGCCTGCCCGCGCGTGACATCGCCATGGCCATAGCCCAGCACAGTGGTGGCATGAGGCGATTCATGCCTTTCAGCGAAGAGAAACGGCCCTTTTGCCTTGGGATGGGTCAGAATACGGCAGGAAAACCCCGCTTTTTCCAGCAGGGGCCTGATACCCGCATCGACATAGGCCGCGAGTGCCGGGCCAGAATCAGGTTTCTGGCTTTCCGAGGGAATTGCGACAAGGCGGGCCAGCTCGCGGGCGAAACCGCCATCATCAAAACGTTGCCTGGCATGGTCGATGGCGGCTTGGCGCGTAGCATCTTGGCGGGTCATGGCTTCTCCGGCTTCTGGAGGACAAATTGCGGCAGCCTGATGGCTGCTGTCCACCCCGCCGGGCGCATTGGGCTGATGCAAATGACGTCAGTCTGCCGCGCATTAACGGCTTCCCCCTCTGGCCGCAGCTAGCTATCGTGCTGTTCCTCAGGCGAACTGAAGACGGGTTTCCCCTTGGCCATCATTGCCGCGCTGCACCATGTCACGCATTACCGCTATGATCGTCCGGTCATTCTCGGCCCGCAGATCATCCGTCTGAGGCCGGCACCCCATGCACGCTCCGCCGTGCAGAGCTATTCGCTGAAGGTTTCGCCCCAGAACCACTTCGTCAACTGGCAGCAGGACCCCTGCGGCAACTGGCTGGCACGCTTTGTCTTTCCCGATCCGGTGCATGAATTCCGGATCGAGGTCGATCTCGTCACCGAGCTGTCGATCATCAACCCATTCGACTTTTTCGTCGAGGCCGATGCCGAAACCTTCCCGTTCAGCTATCCGCCGGAACTTTCCGAGGAGCTTGCGCCCTATCTGGTGGCCGAGCCTCTGGGGCCGCGCCTGAAGGCGTTTCTGGCGACACTGACGCAGCAACCGATGAATACGGTCGATTTCGTGGTCGATCTCAATGCGCGGCTGCAACAGCTGATTGCCTATGGCATCCGCATGGAGCCCGGCGTGCAGGACCCGGAGCTGACACTGGAGCTGGCCAAGGGCTCCTGTCGAGATACGGGCTGGCTGCTCGTGCAGGCCTTCCGGCATCTGGGGCTGGCCGCACGTTTTGTCTCCGGCTACCTCATCCAGATGAAGGCCGACATCGCAGCCCTCGATGGCCCTTCTGGCACCGACAAGGACTTCACCGATCTGCATGCCTGGGCGGAGGTCTATATCCCCGGCGCGGGCTGGATCGGGCTTGACCCGACCTCCGGCCTGCTCTGTGGTGAGGGGCATCTGCCTCTGGCGGCCACGCCGCATCACCGTTCGGCTGCGCCCGTCAGCGGTGTCGCGAGCTTTGCGGAAACGCAGTTCAGCTTCGACATGAGCGTGACGCGGCTGCGCGAAGTGCCGCGCATCACCCTGCCCTTCTCGGATGAATCCTGGCTCAAGCTCGATGCTTTGGGTGAACAGGTCGATGCCGACCTGAAAGCGCAGGATGTGCGACTGACGGTGGGTGGCGAGCCGACCTTCGTCGCCAATTCCGATTTCGAGGCCGAGGAGTGGAACACGGCGGCCGTCGGCCCCACCAAGCGCCACTTTGCCGATGATCTGATCCGCCGGTTGCGGGACCGTTTCGCGCCGGGCGCCATGTTCCACTATGGTCAGGGCAAATGGTATCCGGGCGAGACGCTGCCGCGCTGGGCGTTTGCGATCTACTGGCGCAAGGATGGCCTGCCGATCTGGAGCAATGCGGCCCGCTTTGCGCGCGAGCCCGGCACGACCAAGGTCGAGCAGGCGGCATTGCCGAAGCTGGATGATGCGGCGGCGCTGGCCGAAGGGCTGGCGGCCCGCCTCGGCATTGGGCCGGACCATGTGCTGCCGGCCTATGAGGATCCCGGTCACTGGCTGCTCAAGGAAGGACAGCTGCCGGAGAATGTCGATCCGCTCGATCCCAAGCTGAGCGACCCGGAAGAGCGCGCCCGCATGACCCGCGTGTTCGAGCGCGGACTGGGCAAACCCAGTGGCTTCGTCATTCCCGTGCAGCGCTGGAATGCGCAGGCCGGGGATAGCCGCTGGCGCTCGGAGAAATGGAAGCTCCGGCGCGGCAAGCTGTTCCTTGTGCCGGGCGATTCTCCTGTCGGCTACCGTCTGCCGCTGGGCTCGCTGCCCTGGGTCGCGCCGTCAGCCTATCCGCATATTCACCCGCAGGACCCGCTGGAAGTTCGCGGTGGCTTGCCGACGGCCAACGCGGGAACACCTGCTGCACCGACAGCGGTACCCGTCACTCCAATGCCGACGTCCGCAGCGCCCACGCCCGGCCATGTGCAGGCTGTGCAGTCCGCAACAGCTGCGCGCGAGCCCGAGCGGCAGGATCGCGTCGAGCAGGACCTGACGGCCGATGCCGTGCGCACGGCTGTCAGCGTCGAGCTGCGCGATGGCATATTGTGCGTGTTCATGCCGCCGGTGGAGCGTGTCGAGGATTATCTCGATCTTATCGCCAGCGTCGAGGGTGTGGCGGAAGCGGGCGGTTATGACATCCAGATCGAGGGTTATCCCCCGCCCTATGACCCGCGCATCAACGTCATCAAGGTCACGCCCGATCCCGGCGTGATCGAGGTGAATGTCCATCCCGCCGAAAGCTGGAAGGACGCGGTCGCGATCACGCGCGCCGTCTATGAGGAAGCGCGGCTGGCGCGGCTGGCTGCCGAGAAGTTCATGATCGATGGCCGCCACACCGGCACGGGCGGCGGCAACCATGTCGTGCTGGGCGGTGCAAAACCCGCTGACAGCCCCTTCCTGCGCAGGCCGGACCTTTTGAAGAGCATCGTGCTCTACTGGCAGCGCCACCCGAGCCTGTCCTATCTCTTTTCAGGCCTGTTCATCGGGCCGACCAGCCAGTCACCCCGCATCGACGAGGCGCGGCATGACCAGCTTTACGAGCTTGAGATCGCGCTGGCGCAGGTCTCGAAACCGGGTGAGCCCTCAACGCCGCCCTGGCTGGTGGACCGGCTGTTCCGCAACCTGCTGATCGATGTGACTGGCAACACGCACCGCGCCGAGATCTGCATCGACAAGCTCTATTCGCCCGATGGCCCGACAGGGCGGCTTGGCCTCGTCGAGTTCCGTGCCTTCGAGATGCCGCCCGATGCGCGCATGTCGCTGGCGCAGCAGTTGCTGATCCGCGCGCTCGTCGCCTGGTTCTGGCGCACGCCGCAGGAGGGCTCCTTTGTGCGCTGGGGCACCAGCCTGCATGACCGGTTCATGCTGCCGGCCTATGTGGCGCAGGATTTCCGCGAGGTGCTCGCTGATCTGGCGCAGGCGGGCTATGTGTTCGATCCGGTCTGGTTTGAGGCGCAGCAGGAGTTCCGCTTCCCGTTTTATGGCGAAGTCCACCATGGCGGCGTCAAGCTCGAGCTGCGGGCCGCACTGGAGCCGTGGCATGTGATGGGCGAAGAGGGCGCGATTGGCGGCACGGTGCGCTATGTCGATTCCTCCGTGGAGCGCTTGCAGGTGATGGCCACCGGGCTGGTGCCGGGCCGCCATATCATCACCTGCAACGGGCGCCGCCTGCCAATGACGGCCACAGGCCACAATGGCGAGAGCGTCGCGGGCTTGCGCTTCAAGGCCTGGCAGCCGCGCTCGGGGCTGCACCCGCAGATCGAGGTCGATGCGCCGCTGACCTTCGACATTCTCGACACCTGGAATGGCCGCTCGCTGGGCGGCTGCACCTATCACGTCGCCCATCCAGGCGGGCGCAACTACGAGACCCTGCCCGTCAACACCTATGAGGCGGAGGCGCGCCGATTGTCGCGCTTCGAGCCCTTTGGTCACACGGCTGGCATGATGTCTGTTCCAGCTGACGAGCGTCATGGCGATTTCCCCCTGACGCTTGATTTGCGCCGTCCACGCGGGCTCTGAACTCATATGCCGCAGCAGCAACGCCAGCTTTCCAGCGAGGGGCTCAGCGAACGGCGCGCGCAGATTCTGGCGCGCTACCAGCCTCTGGCGGGTGCCTATGACGAATTGCTGACGCCAGATGGCGAGGTCAGGCCCGGCTGGTCGCATTTCATCGATGCCTGGTGCGGCCTGTCGCCAGATGAGCTGACCGCCCGCTTCGGCATTGCCGACAGGCATGTGCGCGATGCCGGCGTGTCCTACCGCGTCCATGGGGATGCGCTTGATCCTCTCGGCGGCACAGAACGCGCCTGGCCATTGAGCCAGGTGCCGCTGGTTCTCAACGGGCAGGAATGGGCGCAGATCGCAGCGGGCGTGGTGCAGCGCGCGACGCTGGCCGAGCGCCTCATCGGTGACATTTACGGACCAGGCCAGCTGTTCGCTGATGGCATCCTGCCTGGCACCGTCATCTCTGGCAGCAGCGACTATTTGCGCCCGCTGCATGACGTCGCTGTGCCGGGAGGGCGGCATCTGAGCATCTATGCCGCCGATCTCGGGCGCGGGCCTGATGGCAAATGGTGGGTGCTGGGCGACAGAACGCAGGCACCGTCGGGCTCAGGCTATGCGCTGGAGAACCGACTGGCGCTGGCGCGCGCTTTCCCTGACCTGCATCGCGGGCTGAATGTCGAGCGGCTGGCCCCGTTCTTCCAGAGCTTCCGGGCGGGGCTGGTCGCCGGTGCAGTACGCTCTGACCCGCGCATCTGTCTGCTCACGCCGGGCCCCTTGAGCGAGAGCTATTTCGAACAGGCCTATCTGGCGCGCTATCTCGGCTTCATGCTGGTCGAGGGCGCCGACCTCGTCATGCGCGATGACAAGCTGCACGTGCGCACCATTGCGGGGTTGAAGCGCGCCGATGTCGTCTGGCGGCGTGTCGATGGCGATTTCATGGACCCGCTGGAACTGAACGCCATGTCCGCACTTGGCGTGCCCGGCCTGTTGCAGGCCATGCGCAAGGGCACGCTTGTGGTTGCCAACAGCCCCGGCTCGGGCGTGATCGAATCGCGCGCACTGATGAGCTTCATGCCGGCGCTGGCGAAGCGGCTGCTCGGCGAGGACCTGCTCTTGCCCAACACCGCCACATGGTGGTGCGGCCAGCAGGCAGCGCGTGACACGGTGCTGGAACGCCTTGACGAAATGTCGGTGGCCGCCGCCTTCCATTCGTCAGACATTGCGCAGGCCTATCACGAGCCGGTGCTGGCCGCCGATATGGATGGCGATGCGCGCACCAAACTGGCAAGGCAGATCAGAGAAGACGGACTCCATCTTGTCGGGCAGGAGGTGGTGAAGCTCTCCACCATGCCTGTCTGGCAGGATGGCGTTTTGCAGGCACGGCCCTTCACCCTGCGCGTCTTTGCCACGGCAACCCCGGAGGGTTGGCAGGTCATGCCCGGCGGCTTCTGCCGGATTTCCGGGCGGCTCGATGCGCGCGCGGTTTCGATGGGCGAAGGCGTGCGTTCGGCAGATGTCTGGGTCACATCGGACAGGCCAGTGGCGCCCGTGACGCTGCTGCCCTCGGCTGACCAGCCCGTTATCCGCCGCATTTTCGGCAACCTGCCCAGCCGGGCTGCTGACAACATGTTCTGGCTCGGGCGCTATGTCGAGCGGGCAGAGATGACGCTTCGGCTGGTGCGCAGCCTGATCGGGCGCCTGAT
>JANMMX010000332.1:0-15276 GCA_031373605.1 Allobosea sp.
GAGGGCGGCACTGAGGTGCTCGTCGCCGACATGACCGTCGGCTACAAGGCGCTACGTGAGACCTTCACCAGTCGCGTGACGCTTGATCCTGCAAAAAACAAGATCCTTGTCGAGTATATCGACGGCCCTTTCCGCCATCTCGAGAACCGATGGAGCTTTGTCGAGAAGAATGGTGGCTGCGAAATTGGCTTCTTCATCACCTATGAATTTGCCAGCCGCATGCTCGGACTGCTGATGGGCACGATGTTTGACCGTGCCTTCCGCAAGTTCGCCGAGGCATTCGAGGCGCGCGCCGATGTCGTTTATGGTCGCAAAGGGCAGGGCGGCGCAGTCACGGTGCTTTAAGCAGTTTGCGCCATGGTGACCTCGCCAATTTTGCGAGAGTGCCATGTCGATCACACCAGCTGAATCTGCGTCCAAGTCCATCGATGCTATCACGGCGCGACGTCTATCGCTGGCGCTGCCTGTTTTTCTCGGCACGATTTTCCTGTCGGCCTTCCTGCTCTTTGGCATCCAGCCGCTTTTCACCAAAATGGTTCTGCCCCGTCTGGGCGGCTCGCCCGGCGTCTGGTCCGTCGCCATGGTGTTCTTCCAAGCCATGCTGCTGGCTGGTTATGCCTATGCGCATGTTCTTGTTAGTCGGCTTGGCATACGCCGTGCGGCTCTGACACACATCGTCTTGATGGCTGCTGTGCTGGCTGTGGCGCTGCCCATCCGCATCGCTGCGGGCTTCAACCAGCCGCCCGAACAGGGTGAGGCACTCTGGCTTGTGATGCTCTTTGGTGCGTCTGTGGGCCTGCCATTCTTTGCCGTCGCGGCAAATGGGCCGCTGCTGCAAGCATGGTTCGCACGCTCCGGCCACCCTCATGCCCGGGACCCGTATTTCCTTTATGCCGCCTCGAATTTTGGCAGCTTCCTCGCATTGCTGGCTTATCCGCTGGTGATCGAGCCCGTGTTGCCGCTGTCGCTGCAATCCTCGTTCTGGAGCTGGGGATTCGCGCTTCTGCTTGCAGGCATTGCCGGATGCGCCGCTGTTGCCATTGGCGAGCGTCCTGCCGGTGCTTCGACCATTGCTGCGGAGCGTGCCGAGCCTGCCAGTGGCCAGCAGCGGCTGGGCTGGGTGGCCCTGTCCTTTGTGCCTTCAGCGCTTCTGGTGGCCGTCACCGCTCACATCTCGACCGATGTTGCCGCTGCACCCTTCCTCTGGGTGGTGCCGCTGGCGCTGTTCCTTCTCACCTTCGTCATTGTGTTTCAGCCCAAACCGTGGCTGCGCCACAGCTGGATGCTCAATGCCCATCTCGTCCTGATGGCAACTTACGCTGCGATCTCGCTGGCAAAGATCGGGCTGGACTGGGAATGGACGCTGCCGCTGCATCTGACACTGTTCTTCGTGGCTGCGATGGTGGCGCATGGCGAACTGGTCAAGCGCAAGCCTGACGCCTCGCAGCTGACCGAGTTCTACCTGTTCATGTCGCTTGGGGGTGTCCTGGGCGGGTTGTTTGCCGGCTTGCTCGCGCCTGTCATGTTTGCCACCGTGCGCGAGTATCCGCTGTTGCTGGCAGCCAGCCTGTTCTGCCGTCCGGGTCTCATCAACGATGCATGGCCTGCCTCGCGCAAGTGGTTGCTGGCGACTGCGGCCATCCTGGGTCTCGCTGTGCTGGTTGTCCAGGATGCCGGGCGCACGGACTCAGTGCGTTCATTCTTCGGCGTCCACAAGCTGACCGAGACATCCGATGGTCGCCACAGGCTACTGTATCATGGCACGACGCTGCATGGCGCCGAGCGAATCAGGACGCCTGAGGGCATCACGGAGTCGGGCCGTCCCGAGCCGCTGACGTATTACTACTTTGGCGGCGCGATCCATCAGGCCGTCGATGCAGCCCGTGAGGCGCAAGGCGGCAGGCTTGGCAGGGTCGCAGCGATCGGGGCCGGCACGGGCTCGCTTGCCTGCCATATCGAGCGCGGCGAGGACTGGTCCTTCTACGAGATCGATGCTGCGGTGACGCGTATTGCGCGCGATCCGTCGCAATTCCGCTTCCTGTCGGTCTGCGCACCTGGCGTGCCGGTCATCAATGGTGATGCGCGCCTTACCTTGGCAAATGCTGCTGATGGGTCGCTGGACCTCATCATTGTCGATGCCTTCTCGTCGGATGCCATCCCTGTGCACCTGCTGACCTCCGAGGCCATGGCGCTTTACCAGACCAAGCTGACGCCGCATGGCGTTGTTGCCCTGCACATTTCAAACCGCAACATGGAGTTGGGCTCGGTTGTCTCGCAGACCGCAGCGCTGCACGGCTTCTCGACCTGGATCAAGGATGGCGGCCATGGCCAGACGCAGGAACTGGCATCTGCAATGAAGATTGCGCCGCATGTTGCTGTCATCGCGCGCAAGGCGGCCGATGTCGGTCCGCTCGCCTCCATTGATGGCTGGAAGGCTGCGCCCGCAACCGGCAAGGTCAAGCCCTGGACGGATGACTATGCGGATATTCCTGGCGCAATCTGGCGCAAGCTCGTCAGGTGACGGAGCTGGCCTGAACGGCGTCGCGCAGCATTTGCAGCGCGACTGTTACCGACTTTGACCGGATGGATGTCCGGTCAAGCGCGCCAAAGTGCATTTCACGATGCATGACACCCGATGCGCTCGCGACTGCAAAATGCACCAGCCCGACGGGCTTGGCATCGCTGCCGCCACCAGGGCCTGCCACGCCGGTCACTGACACAGCCAGATCAACGCCCAGTGCCGAGCGGCCACCTTCGGCCATGGCGCGCGCGACAGGTTCGCTGACAGCACCATTGGCCGCGACAAGCTGGGCAGGAACATGGGCAAGTGCTGTCTTTGCTTCGTTCGAATAGGTCACCAACCCGGCCATCACCACATCCGACGAGCCGGCAATTGCGGTCAAGGCGCCGCAGACAAGGCCTCCCGTGCAAGACTCAACGGTGCCGATGGTCAGGCCACAAGCCCGTGCGAGCGCAAGCACTTCGGTCGCGATTTCCGTGTGTGCGTGATCTGCCATCACGCCTTCACCTCAGGCAGCCGCAAGGTTGCTGTTGCCAATGCCGCCAGACCTTCACCACGCCCGGTGAAACCCATGCGCTCCGACGTGGTCGCCTTGATGCTGACCTGATCGATCCGGACACGGGCGATTTCCGCAACGCGCTCCCGCATGGCATCACGATGGGGGCCGACACGAGGGGCCTCGCAGACGAGGGTCAGATCCAGATGGTCGATCTTGCCGCCACGGGCCCGCACACGATCTGCAGCAAAGGCCAGAAACCGGTCGGATGAGGCGCCCTTCCATTGTGGGTCACTTGGCGGAAAATGCGTGCCTATGTCGCCATCAGACAAGGTGCCGAGGATCGCGTCAGTCAAGGCATGAAGCGCGACATCGCCATCCGAATGAGCGAGCACGCCGCGATGATGCGCAATCCGCACGCCGCCGAGCCAGATGTGGCTGCCTTGCGTGAAGGCATGCACGTCGTAGCCAGTGCCCACACGCGTTATAAGCCGCTGGCCAAGCCGGTGCTCGGCGATTGCGAAATCATCGGCCTGGGTGAGCTTGATGTTCATCACGTCACCTTCAAACACGACAACCTTGTGGCCGCACCATTCCATCAGCGCTGCGTCATCTGTAAAATCATCGCGACCCTCGGCGAGCGCCTTTTCATGTGCGGCCAGCAGGGCTTCAAAGGCAAAGACCTGTGGCGTCTGCACCGCGACAAGCTGCTTGCGGTTCGGCGTGTCAACCACAACGCCGGATGCCTCGACGCGCTTGATCGTGTCTGTCACGGCAACAGCCGGTATGGCTGCAACAGCGCTCCGGCCCGCGGCCAAGGCGCGCAGAATCAGCGCATCGCTGACAAGCGGGCGAGCAGCGTCATGCACGAGAACATGCCCGGCAAACCCGGCCGCTGCCAAGGCTTGCAGGCCAGCGCGGACTGATTGCTGCCGCGTCGCACCGCCATGCACCGGCGCGCCGATCTTTTCTGCGGGGTAAGACAGCTGTCCGGCCGCTGTCTGATAATGTGTTGCATGGTCAGGCAGAATGACAACACGGATGGTTGCGATTGCCGAATGCGCCAGAAACGCATCGATCGTGCGCGCCAGCACCGGACGCCCGGCCAGCCTACGAAATTGCTTGGGCAATCCGCCACCAGCACGCACGCCATTGCCGGCAGCCACAATCAGGACAGCAAAAGGCATGGTAGTCGGCAACGTCATCTTCCCGGGATTTGAGCCCGGTCATGTAGCGCGCTGTCATGCCATAAGCCAAGCGCGCTTCTGCCATTGACTGACAGCCCTTCTGATATCCGCATCACAGTGTTTGCGCATGAATGACTCGTGCCATGCTGCATCGCAACATTTTCACTTGTCAGTTGTCGTTTTTGTCTAAACAATGGGCATTATGAGTTCTGCCCATTTTTCAGGCGAGAAGCCGTTGCTGATCGGGACTGTGCCTGTCACCGCCCGCGCTTTTCTTGCGCCGCTTTCGGGCGTCACCGATCTGGCCATGCGACGCATCGCCATGCGCTGTGGTGCGGGTCTCGTTGTCTCCGAAATGGTCGCATCGGAAGAATTTGTGCAAGGCCATGAGGAGATGCGGCTGCGGGCCGAGGGCGATGGCGTGTTTCCGCACGTCGTGCAATTGGCCGCCTGTGAGCCGCACTGGCTTGGCGAAGCTGCGCGCCTGGCCGAAGCTTCAGGCGCCAACATCATCGACATCAACATGGGCTGCCCCGCCAAGCGGGTGACGGGCGGATGGGCGGGTTCGGCGCTGATGCGTGATCTCGATCATGCGGTGTCGCTGGTCGAAGCAGCTGTTGCTGCGGTCAAGGTGCCAGTCACGGTCAAGATGCGCCTTGGCTGGGACGAGGCGACGCTGAATGCCCCCGAGCTGGCCCGTCGCGCGGTCGAAGCCGGCGCGGCCATGATCACGGTGCATGGCCGCACACGGCAGCAGTTTTACAAGGGCTCCGCCAACTGGGAAGCCATCCGGGCTGTGCGCGATGCCGGCACGTTTCCGCTCGTTGCCAATGGTGACGTGAGTACGCTGGAGCAGGCGCGCACCTGTCTCGCGGCGTCCGGGGCAGATGCGGCGATGATCGGGCGCGCCGCTGTCGGGCGTCCCTGGCTTGTTGGCAAGATTGCAGCTGGCCTCGACGCCGTGCCCTTTACCGACCCTTCGCTGGCAGACAAGCTCGCCATGGCTTGCGAGCATTTCGAAGGGCTTGTGTCATTGATGGGGCGCGAGACCGGCGTTCGCCATGCCCGCAAGCACCTTGCCGCCTATGCCGATGAAGCCATTCGCAGTGGTTGTGCGGCTGATTCCGACAGTCGGCTCGCAATGCTCACCACCGATGACCCGGCAAAGGTCATCGCTGGCCTGCGGCAGTTGTTCAACACCGACAGGCTGCGGGCTGCAGCATGAGCAGGGAACTGGCCCGATGAATGTGACTGTTCTCGACAATCCTCCCGGCGCGAGTGCAGCCCAGGTGATGGAGTTGCAGGCGCTGAACGTCCTGCCCATGCCTGTTCTGGTGGTGCACGCTGCGGGCGGGATTGGTTTTGCAAACCTTGCCGCCGAGGACTTCTTCCAGTCCGGCGCAAGTTTTCTGCGCCGCATGCAACTGAAGGAACTGATCCCGTTTGGCTCGCCCGTGCTGGCAGTTGTCGACGAGGTGCGCCGCCGGGGTGCCAGCATCAGTGAATACCGCGTCGATCTCGGCTCGGCGCGAACCGGCACGGAACGGGTGGTGGATGTGTTCGCCGCGCCCTTGCACGCCAATGCCGAAGCCATCGTGCTGATGCTGCAAGAAAGGACAATTGCTGAAAAAATGGACAGACAGCTGACCCATCGGGGGGCAGCACGGTCCATCACGGCGCTTGGCGCCATGCTGGCGCATGAGATCAAGAACCCCTTGTCAGGCATTCGCGGTGCAGCTCAGCTGCTCGAAACCTCCGTTCCGGACGAAGACCGCATGCTGACGCAACTGATCTGCGACGAAGCGGACCGTATCGTGAAGCTTGTCGAGCGGGTGGAGCTGTTCGGCGAAGACCGCGCGCTGGAACGCGGAGCGGTCAACGTGCACGATGTGCTTGACCACGTGAAAAGGCTCGCACAGTCAGGTTTTGCGCGTCATATCCGCTTTTCCGAGGTTTATGACCCGTCCTTGCCGCCGGTTCTCGGCAACCGCGACCAGCTGGTGCAGGTGCTGCTGAACCTCGTGAAGAATGCAGCCGAGGCCATCGGGCAGGACGCCATTGACGGCGAAATCGTGCTCACGACCGCCTATCGTCCCGGCATCCGCCTGCAACTGCACGGTTCTGCGACGCGGGTGGCATTGCCGCTCGAGATTGCCGTGCGAGACAATGGCCCTGGGGTGCCTGCAGACGTGTTTCCGCATCTGTTCGATCCCTTTGTGACCACCAAGGCGCAGGGCACTGGCCTCGGACTTGCACTGGTGGCCAAGATCGTGGGCGATCATGGCGGTATCGTCGAATGTGATCCTGCACCACGGCGCACCGCATTCCGGCTGCTCCTGCCGATGCATGTCTCGCGCGACGGGCGTGCCGAGTGAGTGTGTTGGTATCGATGTTGCCTTTGCAATCGGTCTGCGACACGCAGACCCAGAACAGGACGGATTGAATGCCTACAGGCAGCATCCTTATTGCTGATGACGACGCCGCGATCCGCACGGTGCTGAATCAGGCCCTGTCGCGTGCTGGTCACGAGGTGCGCACGACGGGACAAGCGGCAACGCTGTGGACCTGGGTCGCCCAAGGGCAGGGCGATCTTGTCATCACCGACGTTGTGATGCCCGATGGCAATGCGTTCGACCTGCTGCCACGCATCAAGCGCGTGCGGCCCGAACTGCCCATCATCGTGATGAGTGCGCAGAACACGTTCATGACGGCAATTAAGGCGTCCGAGCGCGGCGCCTATGAATATCTGCCCAAGCCGTTCGATCTCAAGGAGCTTGTCGCGATTGTCGGTCGCGCCCTGTCGCGCCCGCGCGGCGAGGGCATTGGCGCAAAGCCATCCGGCGAGGCAGATGACATTCCACTCGTCGGGCGTTCTGCCGCCATGCAGGACGTTTACCGGGCGCTGGCGCGCCTGATGCCGGTTGATCTGACTGTTATGATCAACGGGGAATCCGGTACCGGCAAGGAGTTGGTCGCGCGTGCGCTGCATGACTATGGCAAGCGTCGCTCCGGGCCGTTCGTTGCCATCAACATGGCCGCCATTCCAAAAGACCTGATCGAGTCCGAGCTTTTCGGCCACGAGAAGGGGGCTTTCACCGGCGCGACGAACCGCTCTTCAGGCCGCTTCGAGCAAGCCGAGGGCGGGACACTGTTCCTCGACGAGATCGGCGACATGCCGATGGAAGCGCAGACCCGGCTGCTGCGCGTGCTGCAACAGGGCGAATACACCACGGTGGGCGGGCGCACGCCGATCAAGACCAATGTCCGCATCATCACGGCGACGCACAAGGATCTGCGCATCTCGATTGCTCAGGGCCTGTTCCGCGAGGACCTGTTTTTCCGCCTCAACGTCGTTCCGATCCGCCTGCCGCCCCTGCGCGAGCGCTCGGAGGACATTGCCGATCTGGTGCGGCACTTCTTCATGGTGGTGGAGAAAGAGGGTCTGCCGCGCAAGCAGATCGATTCCGAGGCGATGGACGTGCTGCGCCGCCATCGTTGGCCGGGCAATGTCCGCGAGCTTGAAAACCTGGTGCGGCGGCTGGCGGCGCTTTATCCGCAAGACACGATTACAGCCCCCATCATTGAAGCGGAGTTGCAGACCTCCAGCGGCGCTGTTCCGGTCGTGGCCAACATGGGCCAGCTGGTCGAGCGCTCCGAGACCTTGCCGGCGGCCGTGGAGCGTCACCTGAGCCAGTATTTTGGCTCGTTCGGCGATGGCATCCCACCGCCGGGCCTTTACCATCGCCTGCTGCGCGAGGTCGAGCCGCCGTTGATTGCTGCGGCACTGGCTGCCACGCGTGGCAACCAGATCAGAGCAGCAGAGTTGCTGGGCCTGAACCGCAACACGCTGCGCAAGAAGATCCGCGAACTGGATATGCAGGTGGTGCGTTCGGCCCGCTGACCTGGGGCAGACTGCCATTGATATGTCGCATTTTGACAACACCGTTGCTTGCGCGCATCAGTTGCGCGGGTGATCGCTCCAGCTTGAGTCGGTCGACAATGGATCATGACAGAACGTGACGAGCGCACTTAACGACAGTCGTTCTGGCACCACCTTGCGCCAGCGGCCTGGCGGGGATTTTGAGCCCCGTCGTGTCTCGGGCCTGATTGGCGCGATGCTTGTTGTCCTTTCGCTGGCCTCGGCTCTGGCAACCTTCCTTGTCCTGTCCGGCGCGACGCCGATTGCGCCAGTGCATCAGGTGGTGGTTGCACTGTTCGTGCTCAACGGCCTGCTGATCCTCATGCTGGTCGGCATCGTTGCCTTTGAATCGTTGGCACTGGTGCGTGCAAGACGCGCAGGTGCTGCCGCGGCGGGGCTGCATGTGCGCATTGTGGCGCTGTTCAGCGTTGTGGCTGCCATGCCTGCCGTGCTTGTCGCTGTCATCGCAACGGTGACGATCGAGCGCGGACTTGACCCATGGTTCTCGGATCGCATGCGTGATGTGATCTTCAAATCCGTCGAGGTGGCAGATGCCTATGCCACGAGCCAGTGCCGGGCGCTGGGGCGCGAAATCCGCATTCTTGCTGACGATCTGAACCGCGCAAAGCCCGCTTTCGACACTGAGCGGCAATGGTTTGAAGGCTTTATGACCACGCGCGCAACAGCGCTGGGCTTGCCCGTTGCGCAGATCATGCGGCCTCCAGACGAGGTGCTGGTGCGCGCCAACATCGATGTGCTGCGCAATCCGCCCAAGCCTGACAACGAGACCTTCCTGGAAGCCGGGCAATCCAACGACCCGATCTGCGTGCTGGCAGGGCAAGGCGCGGCGTATGGTGCCTTGCAGAAGCTTGCAGGATACGAAAACGCCTATCTCTATGTCGCCCGGCAGGTCGATCAGCTTGCGACGGAGTTCCCCGCGATCGCGCGCAGCGCCGCCGTTGAGTATCTCGACATCGACACGCGGCGGAAAGGCGTCCAGTTTGCCTTCGCGACAATGTATGCGCTCATCACGCTGATCCTGCTGCTGTCCGCAGTTTGGCTGGGGCTGAGTTTTGCCAACCGGCTGGTGGCGCCGATCCGGCGACTGATCCATGCGACGGATCAGGTTTCGAGCGGCAATTTCTATGTTCAGGTTCCAATCCGCCGTGCCGAGGGCGACATGGCGCATCTGGGCGAGACCTTCAACAAGATGACTGCCGAACTGCGCCGCCAGCGCGACGGTTTGGTGACGGCCAGCGACGTGATCGACCGCCGCCGGCGCTTCACGGAAGCCGTGCTTTCGGGCGTGTCGTCAGGCGTGCTGAGTCTGGATGCCGATGGCCACATCACCATCGCAAACCGCTCTGCGGAGCTTTTGCTGGGTTCAAGCAACCGCCTGCTGGGCCAGCCCGTCGATGCCGTCCTGCCGGAGCTTTCGGCACTGCTGAGCGAAGCGCGCCAGGGGCGCCAGCGTCAGGCATCGGGCCAGATTTCCATCCATCGCGATGGCCACGACCGGATGCTGAACATTCGTGTGTCGCGCGAAGGTGACGGTGTGGGGCAGGGGCTTGTCGTGACGCTGGATGATATTTCCGATCTGGTTTCGGCGCAGCGTACGGCGGCCTGGGCCGATGTCGCGCGCCGCATTGCCCATGAAATCAAGAACCCGCTGACGCCGATCCAGCTGTCGGCCGAGCGCATTCGCCGTAAGTTCGGAAAGGTCATCATCGAGGACAAGATGATCTTCGAGCAGTGCACCGACACGATCGTGCGTCAGGTGGACGACATTCGCCGCATGGTCGACGAGTTCTCGTCTTTCGCACGCATGCCAAAGCCCGCCCTGGCGAAAGAGGATATCGTCGAGACCTTGCGACAGGTCATCTTCCTGATGCGGGTCGGCAATCCTGACATCGATATGGATGACACATTGCCGGAAAAACCGGTGCTCGCGGTGTTTGACCGCCGTCTGATCGCGCAGGCGCTGACAAATATCATCAAGAACGCGACAGAAGCTGTTGCGGCCGTGCCTTCGGACCAGCGGGGACAAGGGCAGATCCAGCTGATGTTCGAAAGCCACCAGGATGGGCGCATCGTGATCGATGTGCTCGACAATGGCAAAGGGTTGCCCGCAGACCAGCGCCAGCGCCTGCTCGAGCCATACATGACGACGCGCGAAGGCGGCACAGGCCTTGGCCTCGCCATTGTCGGCAAGATCCTTGAGGACCATGGTGGCGGCATCGAGCTGATGGACCGCAGCGATGGCCAGCGCGGGGCTTGCGTCAGGCTCTGGCTGCGTCAGGACGGTCCGCCAGCGGACGCCGAACATGCAGGCACACCGGCAATCAAGATGCGACAGAGCGAGGCGACACAATGAGCGCAGATATTCTTGTGGTCGACGATGAGGTCGATATCCGCGAGCTGGTGTCCGGCATTCTGGAAGATGAAGGCTATCGCGCGCGGCGTGCCGGCTCGGCAGACGAGGCGCTGACCGCCATCGCGTCGCGCCGGCCCAATCTCGTTTTCCTCGACATCTGGTTGCAGGGCAGCCGGCTGGACGGATTGCAGGTGCTGGAGATCATCAAGGAGCAGCATCCGGATTTGCCAGTCGTGATGATCTCTGGTCACGGCAACATCGAGACAGCTGTCTCCGCCATCAAGAGCGGTGCCTATGACTTCATAGAGAAGCCCTTCAAGGCCGACCGGCTTGTGCTGGTGGCTGAGCGCGCGCTGGAGGCATCGCGCTTGAAGCGAGAGGTGCGCGACCTGCGCGCCAAATCTGTGCAGGCTGACCGGATTGTCGGAAAATCCACCATTGTCAATCAATTGCGGCAGACACTTGAACGTGTCGCGCCGACCAATGCACGGGTCTTGATCTCGGGTGCACCAGGTGCAGGCAAAGAACTGGCAGCGCGTGTCCTGCACGAAACGTCGAGCCGGGCATCAGGGCCATTCATTGTCATCAATGCGGCCACGATAACGCCCGAGACGATGGAAGAGGAACTGTTCGGCATTGAGGGTGGCGATGCCAAGGGTCGACGCGTCGGGGCGCTGGAAGAAGCGCATGGCGGAACGCTGTATATTGACGAGATCGCAGACATGCCGCGCGAGACCCAAAACCGCATTCTGCGTGTGCTGGTCGATCAGAATTTCCAGCGGGTCGGGGGCAGCACACGCGTCCATGTCGATGTACGCATTGTCTCTTCTTCAAGCCGTGACTTGCCTGGCGAGATTGCGGCGGGTCGCTTTCGCGAAGACCTGTTCCATCGGCTGAGCGTGGTGCCGATTCGCGTGCCTTTGCTTGCCGAACGGCGCGAGGACGTGCCGGAACTGATTCACTTCTTCATGGAGCAGATCTCGGTCGCCACCGGTCTGCCACAGCGCAAGATTGGCAGCGATGCAATGGCGGTGCTGCAATCGCATGAATGGCCAGGCAACATTCGCGAACTGCGCAACAATGTTGAACGGCTGATGATCCTGACCAAGGGCGAAGTGAATGCCGAGATTACGATCGACATGCTGCCAGCCGAAGTTGGTGCCATGGTGCCGACGACACCGTCAGGCATGGGCGGCGAGAAGCTGATGAGCATGCCGCTGCGCGATGCGCGCGAAATCTTCGAGCGGGAATACATGGTTGCACAGATCGCCCGGTTCTCAGGCAATATTTCGCGCACGGCCGAGTTTATCGGAATGGAGCGTTCAGCCTTGCACAGGAAGCTGAAATCGCTCGGGGTCGGCTGAAGCCGCGATCAAAGGTCGATGTTCTCGTCCAGCCGGTCGGCAGAGATCGGGTGGCGGAACTCGGCCGCATAGCCGCCTTCGAATTTGCGCACGAGCTTGGCGTTGGTCTTGCCAAGCTTGATCGGGATGCCGATCGGCAGGGGCCTGTCAGCCGAGAAGGCAGCACCTGACAGCGACACGTCAAGCAGCCGCACAACAACTTCAGTGCCGTCTTCCATGGTGACAATCGAGCGTGGATTGCGCGGCGTCACGCGCTCATGGCGGCGATCTTCCGGCAGCCCAAGCACATGACGATTGGCGAGCCAGGTCAGCTGGGCTGCAAACTTCTCGCGCTTGCGCATGGTGGCAGCAATGCTGAGGCAAAAGCCTTCCGCGGTCACGCGTGTCACAGTGCCTTCGATACGGCCCAGATGCTCGAGATAGATGATGACCTTCTCGCCATTCTTTGCCTTGACCGGTGCAACAACAGCAACGCCGCCAGGCGAAATATCCGCGGTCTGGCAAGGGAATTCCATACGGCTTGGCAGCATGTATCGTCCCAGCAAGGCGACCGGGACGCGACGATGACGGCGGCGTTCGATGGGGCGCGATGCCAGACGGGGAGCAGATGCGGCAGACATTGCGGGAACGGCTCCAGTTGATTGCCCGCACAATAGCAATTGTAGTATTAAAGTGGCGTTACTCGACGTCGTTCTTCCAGTCCACCATGATGCAGGACAAGGTGCGGACGCCCCGCACCTGGCGCCTGTGCAGGATATCTTGGCTCGGGGCGGTCAGCTCTCTTGCCGTTGGCGAAGATCATGCGGACGGAAAGCAGCTTGATTTCGTCAATCTTGCCAATACCGAGCCAGGGAGGCGTGACGTTTGGTGAAAGTGCGCCAAGAAGTCGCGCATGCGTTTGGCCTCGATATCGCAAGGGCAAAAGCAGAAGTTCCAGATGCACCTGGTCACCATCCGCAGTCTTGCCCAGTACACCCGCCACGGCACCGGCAGACTCATTCATGACAGCTTCAGTCAAGCGGCGCATCTCGATCTGGCCAGCGATGTCGCTCCAGAGCGCAACAAAGGGTCGCCCTTTCAGCTCTGAACCGAACAGCGCACAAAGCCGCGTGCCAGCCAGCCGGAACAAGGGGCCAATCGCTTCGTTTTCCAGCACGAATGTGTCCGTCAGCACATGCCGCAAGGCGCCCGGCTCGATCTCGCCGCGCTCGGGTGCTGCGCGATCTCCACGCAACTCGTCCCAATAGGCGAAAACCTGTTTTGTGCTGGCGTGTCTCATGATCTGTTCCTGCCAGCTTGTGCCAGTCCGGAGCGTGGAGCCGTGCCAAGTTGGCGCAACCGCGTTCCGATCGGGCACAGCTGCTCGTGTTTGTGCTGCGCTTGGTACGTCAGACGCAGGGTGCATGCCGCCGCAGGGACCATAGCCAGCGATGGCAGCGATTGCAGGCAAAGGCTCGATCGGGCACAAGCAAAATTCGCGCGCAACACCTGCGCTGGACAAACGGGGCGAGGCAAAAACTGGCGATGAACGACAAGAATGCCCAGTCGGAACCGCTGCTCAATCTTCCAGGTGTTGTCGCCATTCTGATTGTCGGCATGGTTGCGCTTCACGCTGTGCGCGAGTTTGTCCTGTCGCCGCAAACAGACTTCTGGCTCCTGCTGCAGTTCGCTTTTGTGCCAGCCCGGCTGAGTGCCTGGCTGGACCCGGCGGGCGGCGACAGCTTTTTCAATCAGTTGCGCAGCGGCCTTGGTGCCGGGCAGGCGCAAATGGTCAGGTTGCTCCTTGCCGAAGGTGAGCCACGGCTTTGGACCTTGCTGTCCTATGGCTTGCTGCACGGCTCATGGGTCCACCTGATGAGCAACATGTTCTGGCTCGCGGCCTTTGGCAGCCCGGTGGCGCGCCGTCTGGGTGTCTCGCGCTTTCTTGTGTTGATGGCCTTGGCAACCATTGCAGGCGCTCTGGCGCATTGGCTGGCACGCGGACCCGACGTGCTGCCACTGGTGGGAGCCTCGGCAGCCATCTCGGGCACAACGGCGGCCGCGATGCGATTTGTCTTTTCTTCTGGCACGCCGTTTGGCCGAATGTCGGACGATGCTGCTGTTCGAGCCATCCCGGCCGAGCCGTTTGGCCAGCTCTGGCGCAACTCGCGTGCCATGATCTTCATGCTGATCTGGTTCGTGACCAACATTCTGTTCGGTTCCGGCATTGTGCCTGTGCTGGGTGAGGCCGCCAGCATTGCGTGGGAAGCGCATATTGGCGGGTTCCTCGTTGGGCTGCTGCTGTTTCCCCTGCTTGATCTTGGCCGGGTGCGGGCCTGACAAAGTCACAATCTCTGCTCTTGCGCCCAGCGCGCGATTGGCAGAGACTTTTGCGGCTGCGCATGATCCGAACCTTTCCTGCAACAGCTCTGCGGAATGTTTCGGAACCAGGCCCGGTCAATGGGCGAAGAGTGCTGGCAAAAGCGCTGCTGATCTGGAGGATTGCCGATGACTGTTGCACATATCCTTGGCGACAAAGGCCGCGAGATCATCTCGACCCAGCCGCACCGCACGCTGGATGAAGCTGCGAAGCTTCTGGCTGAAAAACGGATCGGTGCTGTTTTGGTGCTGGACGCTGACGGCGCCTTGCTCGGCATTTTGTCGGAACGCGACATCATTCGCGCCATCGGGCAGGGCGGCAGTGCGGCCTTGGCAAAGCCTGTCTCGGGTTACATGACCGCGAAAGTCGTCACCTGCACGTCCGAGACGCGTGTCAACGAGGTCATGCAGATCATGACCGCAGGCCGCTTCCGCCACGTGCCGGTGCTCGATGGCGCACGTGTTTCCGGGATCGTTTCAATTGGCGACGTCGTGAAGCGCCGCGTGGCCGAGATGGAAGCTGAATCCAGCGCAATGCGAGATTACATCTCGATGGCGTGAGCGCGTTTTAAGCGCTCGCCACAGGGCAGGCGGCTATTGTTGCTGCTATGTCGTCCAGCGAGCGTTCGGTGGCGGCGCGACCCAGCGCAATCGCTTCCTCTGCGCGATGGAAATCGAACAACCCCACGCGTCCGAGCTTGGGCGAAACCATGACATCGGGCGGGTCGCCCGCAAGACGCGAGCGCGAAATCCGGTCCTGGGTAATGTTGAACGCATCAATCATCACCCCGGCCAGTCCGGGCTGGTCGGCCGAGCGGCCGACCATGCTGCGCACACGCTTGGCAGCCCCGCGCACCGAGCCAAACCACCCTTGCGTCGGCTGCAGCTCGACTTCCGGCACCACCTCATGGTCCGGATCTGCGGCATGGGACTGAATGATGGTGCCGCGCCCGCCGGTATCGCCATTGAGATTGACGCAGATCACCACGTCGGCCCCAAGCGCGCGTGCAGCTGTGACAGGCACCGGATTGACCAGCGCCCCGTCCATCAGCCAGCG
>JANMMX010000333.1:0-2456 GCA_031373605.1 Allobosea sp.
CGCATCATTCTCTTCCAGAATGATGTTCTGCTGCCCATTCCGGCTCACATGGATCACGCGGTTTGAAACGATGCTGGTGACCCAGAAGTCGCCTGCCGCATCCAGCACGACACCATCTGGAAAAGTGCCTGCGCCAAACGCTGCCACCGTGGTCCGGTTTGACAGCGAACCGTCCTCACCAATCGAAAACCGCGTCAACCGGCGCGCAAACGTCTCGTTGACGAAGAGGGCAGTCTCGTCTGCGCTCAGGACACATTCGTTGGTGTAGCCCAGCCCGTCGGCCACGATGCGCGCATGGCCGTTTTCGATCAGCACGATGAAGCCGGTGCTGGCATCGGGCCGGTAGTCCAGCGCGCGAGGCACCTTGCGTGTGGAAATGGTCAGCCAGATGCGGCCGCGGCTGTCCAACAGCGGGAAGTTTGCGGGTGGCAGCGGCGCGCCGTCAAGCGTCAAAAGCAGCGGCTCGCAAACGCCATTGGCGTGGAGCCGGAACAGTCCACCGGTTTCCGCGCCAAGATGGGCCACCAGAAATGTGCCTCCAGCTTCCAGCGCAATGCCGTTGGGGCGCAAGGGATCATCTGCAGGCCGCTCGGCTGCAACCCGATGGACGGCCCCATCAGGCGCGATGCAGGCCACGCCACCAGTGGCGTGCCAGTCCGAGGCGAATAGCCAGCCGCTCTGGTGCGTGACGAGGCATTCGGGGCGGCTGAGATTGCTGCCCCTGAAGGTCACTTCATCAAGCCGCACGGGCGCTGTCATGTCCTGCTCCGGGACGCACATTAAATTATGTATGATTTAATGTATGCATTGTTCGAATTGAAATCAACCTGAAATGCGAATCAACTCATGGAGTCCTGGATAAAATCGAAGGATCTGGGCCGATGCCGGTTGTGGCAAGCCCTGAATGGCAGCGCGCAGGTTACCGCCCCTTCGCCTTCCGCCAGTCTTCGAAATCCACCTTCGACTGCGCATCCGTTGGTGGATAGAGCCCGATGATCGAGCGGCCTTCCATGACTTTCTCGGTCACGAAATCCTCGAACGCCGTCATCTCCATGGCCTCAAGCGCGATCTCGTCGGCGATGGCGGCCGGGATGACGATCACGCCCTCGCGGTCACCGACGATGACATCGCCGGGAAACACAGGCGCATCACCACAGCCAATGGGCCCATTGATCTCGATGGCCTCATGCAGGGTCAGGTTGGTCGGGGCCGACGGGCGGGTGTGATAGGCCGGAATCGACAGCTCCGCGATTTCAGGGCTGTCGCGAAAGCCGCCATCGGTGACCACACCAGCCACGCCGCGCTTCATCAGGCGCGAGACGAGGATGCCGCCGGCGGATGCGGCGCGCGCATCCTTCCGGCTGTCAATCACCATCACGCAGCCAGGCGGGCAATCCTCCACCGCCTTGCGCTGCGGGTGAGCGCGGTCGCTGAAGACGCTCAGCGGGTTGCGGTCCTCGCGCGCAGGAATGTAGCGCAGCGTGAAAGCCTCGCCGACCATGTTGGGCAGCCGCGGGTTCAAAGGCCGCACATCCTGGATGAACTGGTTGCGCAGCCCGCGCTTGAACAGGGCGGTGCAGAGCGTGGCAACCGAGACTTGCATCAGGGCTGCGTGGGTGGCTGGCTTGAGTGACATGGTTCTGCTTTCAGAAAATGGCAGGTTCGGTCACGGGTGAGCCGAAATCCGTCTCGAGGAAGTCGAAGTCACAGCCCTCATGCGCCTGCTTGATGTGCTGGCTGAACATCCAGCCATAGCCGCGCTCATAGCGGGGTGCAGGTTTCACCCAGGCGGCGCGGCGGGTGGCAAGTTCTGCCTCAGAGACATCCAGTGAAATCGACCGATTGGGGATGTCGATGGAGACCAGGTCACCTGTCATTGCCAAAGCCAGCGGGCCGCCGAGATAGGACTCAGGCGAGACATGCAGGATGCAGGCGCCATAGCTCGTGCCGCTCATGCGCGCATCCGAGATGCGGACCATGTCGCGCACGCCCTGCTTCACCAGCTTTTTTGGGATCGGGATCATGCCCCATTCCGGCATGCCCGGGCCACCCAGCGGCCCTGCGTTGCGCAAGATCAGCACGCTGTCCTCGGTGACATCGAGATCATCCCGGTCAATGCGCGCCTTCAGGTCGGGGTAGTCGTCGAAGACCACTGCCTTGCCGGTGTGCTTCATGAACTTGGCCTGAGCTGCGGCAGGTTTCACCACGCAGCCGTCAGGCGCGAGATTGCCACGCAGCACGGCCAGCGCCCCTTCGTTGTAGATCGCCTTGTCGAGCGGACGGATGACGTCGTCATTGTAGACCTGAGCCTCCGCCAGCGTGTCGCCCCAGCGCTCGCCCATGACGTTGATCTGGTCGAGATCAAGAAAGGGCTTCAGCCGCGAGAGCAGGCCGAGCAGCCCGCCCGCATAGTAGAAATCCTCCATCAGATATGTGTCGCCCGTGGGGCGCACATT
>JANMMX010000343.1:0-16309 GCA_031373605.1 Allobosea sp.
TGCCAGGTGCTATGCGGAAGGAAACATTTTTGACCACCTCATTGAGGTCACCAAACTGACGGAAGCCAATTCGCAAGCCTTCGACCTCGAGAATGTTGTGGGTCATGCTGGCGCGATCCATGCTCCCTACTGACGGATGGAAGCTCAGCAAAGTGACATTCCGATCTAGTGCTTGGCAAGTATGGAAAGGGACGCTGCGGTTTTTTTTGAGGAGCGCCTGCCTGCCTTGTCAAGGTGTGAGAGAAGCACGTCAGCGGTGCGCTGTGCGCCATCCAGAACGACGGGAATCGATGCCTCGATGCCGCCTTCTGCCCTTTCAATGGCCATTGCCAGCGTTTGAGGACTCAGGTCCGCCTCCCGCAGGCAGATTGCGAGCCCTCTGGAAGCGATATGTTGAGCGCGGGTCAGCTGTTCGGTTTCACCACCCTGCTCGAACGGTATCAGCACTGAACGGCAGCGAGCTGCGAGGAGTTCTGCCACCGTGTTATATCCAGCCTGCGAGATCGACAGGCGCGCGCCAGCCAGGCGGGCAGGCAGATCCGGCACAAAGGTGCGCACATCAAGCCCAGGCCTGGCATGGCCGAGCAAAAAAGCGCGGGCCATTGGGTTCATGTTCGGCCCAGTCACGACAAGCCATGGTTTGTCGGCAAAGCTGGTCAGCGGTCGGGCTTCAACCGCCGACAAAAGTAATTTTGTGCCGACGGCACCTCCACCTGCAGACACGATGACTGCGTGCTCCTGCACTGCCTCTGCGATCGGTTCAGGTCCAACAATACCGGTATAGATCGTGTTTGCTGCAATGCGAGCAGCAAGCGGGAAGCTTGCGTGCAGCGGTGTCGTCTTCTCATCGCCATGCACGAGAACAAGATCAAAGCAGCGCTCGATCAGCTCCGCTGTTTCCTCAGCGCGTCCCGGCTTGGTGTTCTCCTGCAAGATATCACGGACAGAGGACGCGATGATCTTGACGCCATGTGATCTCGCCTGATCGAGCAGCGGCAGCAACTCGAAGCGCATGGCTCGACGGCCAAATGGAAACGCCTCGATAACAACGATATCAGGGCGCCGTGCGGCAACAATACCAAGAAGGAAATCACGTCGGGTCGCCTGTCGGCTCTTGTCAAATGGCAGACCGTCATCACCAACAAGTTGGTTCAGGGCGCCGGGATCAGCGTGAACCGGGTCGAGTTGGATCATCTCGGAGCCCGGCACATCGAAACCCGTCACGGGCGTTCCGCCCCTGACCATGATGACATGCACACCCCGCGCAACCAGCGCAGCAGCGATACGAGAGATGCGCGCAAGGTGGCCCACCCCAAGCAGATGCTGCACGTAGATAAGAGCACTTGGCCTGACTGCCACGTTCATGTCGCGTCGATGTGCTCGGGACTATGTTCAAGTTCGAGGCCTTCGCGGCCGTTGGCAAACAGTGTCTGCAATGTGCCAATCGTCACCCTATGGTCGAAACGCGTCCGGACGCGGACCATGGCGGCCTGGGCCAGACGGTAGCGCTCGTGAGGATCACAGATCAACCCCAGCATGCGCCCCGCCAAGGCAGATGGGTCATCGGGCGGACACAGTGCCCCGTTCACACCGTCTTCGATCAATTCGACAATGCCGGAGATCGGGGTCGATAGCACGGCCAGCCCCTGGCTAGCTGCCTCAACAAGCACATTGGGCAACCCATCCCGGTCACCATCGCTCGCAATCCGGCATGGCAGGATAAACAGGTCGGAGCTGCGATACAGCCTGAGCACCTCGGTCTGGTCGAGTGCACCGCAAAATGTGCAGTGCTGGTCGATGCCAAGGGATTCAGCCCGCAGCTTCAGCGCGGCCACTGCCTCTCCGCCGCCCACATGTGTCCAATGCCAATGGACATCTGACGGCAGGCGGCCCAATGCATCAACAAGCGTATCAAGCCCCTTTTTCTCTACGGCACGTGCAACTGTCAGGAGTCGTGCAGGCTTCTCGCGGCTCAGGCCATTGCGCTGCGCGAGTGGCAGGGCCAGCGCTGTGAAGCGGCTGAGGTCAAGCCCGTGATAGACGAGGATGGCAGGCTTTCCAACCGGTGCCATTTCATTCAGGCGCTCTAGACCAGCCTTGGTGCAAGTTACCGTCCAGTCGCTTGCTGCGAGCTTGTCTGCCAGTTCCCAGTCCGGCGATGTCCAAATATCCTTGGCATGGGCCGAGATCGACCAGGGCAAGCCAGTCAGCAGACTGGCATAGCGCGCCACGCTGGCGGGCGTGTGAATAAAATGCGCATGGAGGCGCGCAGTATTGGCCGGAATCTCGCGAGCCAGCACACAGGCCTGCCCGAAGCGACGAACGCGGTTGCGGCTGAAATCGCGCAACAGATCGCGTCCAAACACAAAAAGCATGCGTGGAAAGCCGCCGCGCAGAACGGCGTGCAGCACACCGCGCGCGACCCTGCCCGGTTCATCATGCAGATATTCTGGAAGGTAACTGACCTTCGCCCTGATTTCACCATGGATCGGGTGGCGGCTTCTGTCGGTCGGGTGCCGGAGTGCCCAGATATCGAGCGCAAGCCCGCAATCCTCAAGCGCCTTGATCTCTTGCGCAATGAAAGTCTCTGAGAGTCGTGGATAACCCTTCAAGACAAAAACGACCTTGCCAGTCATGGCTCACTCGGCCGCGGGCGGTAGAAAGACATCACGGCTCTGGATCGTTTCAAAGTGCCTGCGCACTTCATCGCATATCTGATCGAGGCCGCCCAGCATACGGTCTGCCCCAGCCGCAAGTGGACGAGGGCGTCCCGGCAGTTTGCGCAAGCGCGCGGCCATAACTTCAGGGACTGCCGCTTCTTCGGGCATCAGCGTGTCGACGAGACCCAGCTCTGCGGCACGTCTTGCGCGGATGAGCTGCTCCTGTCGCGGTCGTGTACGGGGCACCAGCAGGGCTGGCTTGTCGAGCGACAAGACTTCACAGAATGTATTGTAGCCTGCCATGCTCACCACGGCAGCTGCGCGCTGCAAAAGCAATTCGGTCTGCGGATGAAAATTCATGACATGCACATTTGGCAATCTTGCGGCGCTCCGATGGATCTCGTCGCGGTCATCTGTCCGCATGAACGGCCCGAGGAGCAGCAGAAGAGGCATCCGCATGGGATCAATAGCATGACCAGCCAACGCAGCGCGCATGAGTGGTGCTCCATCGCCACCGCCGCCTGCTGTCACGAGGATATACTCCTCTGGCAGGTTCTCTATCGCAGACAAGCCTGCGGCGACCGTCTCCCGGCGCAGAAAACCTGTGTATGTCAGACGATCTTCGATGTTGGCGGGGAGAGCGATATTGACCAGAGGGTTCCAGAACTCTTTGGGCCCGTAGATAAAAATATCGTCGTAGTACTTGTCCATCAAAGCGAGCGTATCACGTTGCGCCCATTCCGCACTCAGCGCGACAGCTTCGTCCATGACGTCGCGCAGGCCCACCACAAGCCGGCAGTTGCGAGCCTTCAACATGTTGAGCGTCGGAAGCAATTCGCCTTTCAGTCCTAGCGGCTCCTTGTCGACAATGAAGAGATCAGGATCAAAAGATGCCGCTGTTGAGCGGATTATCTCTTTACGCCATTCGAGCGTTTCCTGAAGGTCGATATGGTTTCCGATCGAGGTGTACTCGCCATTATAGAGTTTGATGACGCTGGGTATTTTGACAAAGTCGACCCGGGCCTTGAAATCGAAGGCGCCGGCAATCTGGGATCCTGAAATGATCAGGACGTGAATTCCTTTGAAACGACCGACAAGTGCCTGTGCGATGGCACGACAGCGCCGCAAATGACCAAGCCCGAACGTGTCATGGCTGTACATCAGGATGCGCACTTCCGAGAAGCGCTGCTGTTTGATTGACGCGGGTCGAATTTCCGAAGAGCTCTGGGCAGGAGCCATCAAGGACTGCTCATCGGCATAATACACATCCTCACTCTCCATACGCCGTAGTCCCCACACGACACATTGTTCATTGCCGCACCAATAAACCAACCTGTGGCACCACCGGATTTCAAGGCAAGCGCGCTTGCGACATCCAATTTAAATATGCGACGTACCATGCCATGAGCAAGCAGAGTTTGATTGACCCAGCCGACATGCACGAACTCTTGATGGGGCTCTCGCGGCTGACAGGCTCGGTGCTTTTGTCGGATATCGCGAAGGTGGTTGGCGACCTTGCGCCTGTCGGGTTCAATAACGCATTCAATCCCAAACAGGTAGCCAGCAAACTTTGGCTGATTGACAAGCTTTATGATCATGCCGGTGGACAGCACGGGCAAGTGGTGGTCATGGGCGGCTGGTTTGGCGCGCTTTCGGCCATGTTGCTGAATGATCCGCGCTTCAGGCTCAACCGGGTCACCAGCGTCGACATCGACCCCGCCTGTGCTCCAGTGGCGTCACTGCTCAACCGGCGCTTTGCCGAAGAAGGCCGGTTTCAGGCCGTGACGCGGGACATGCACGAGCCCGGTGACGATTTGCACTTTTCCAGCGCCGACTCCTTGATCGTCAACACCAGTTGCGAGCATATTGCCGATGTCGGCAAATGGCTTGCAACGCTGCCGCGCAACCATTTGGTCGTGCTGCAATCCAATGATTACCGCGCTGTCCCGGAACATGTTTCCTGCGTCGACTCTGCCGAAGAATTTGCTGGAAAGGCAGGCCTTTCAGAAATCCTCTTTGCAGGTGCGCTTTCAAGCCGACGTTACACGCGCTTCATGCTGATCGGACGAACCTGAGACGTGCGAAAATATGCGCGTTCAAGAGATGCCAATCTTGCGTGATGCCACCCTCTAACCGAGGCACAGCCGACCTCTTGCTTCCAGCCCGGCCAGAACAAGGAGCCGCTGCAGCAGCTTTGACCGGAAGGCCGCTTCAGGGTCGGCCATCAGCTGCGCCAGCCCGTCGAGCGGCGCGTAAAATGAGGCCAGCCGCGAGCCCGCCAGCAGATCCATCAAAGCCGGTGCATTCTGCCGCAGGAACCGGCCATAGACCCAGCGAAAGCCTTGCTTCTCGCGTCGCGCAGATGTTGGCAGTGGGGTGAAGTCAGCAAACAAGGTCCGCAACGCCGTCTTGTTGAATGCGCCGTCGAACCCTGATGCACCTGTCATGTAGCGCGCGAGTCTGTGATCGAGGAAGGGGCTGCGATTTTCGATGCCGGACGCCATTGCGTTGCGGTCATTCTGCCAGAGCCATTCCTGCATTCGACCGCCAATAGCGTCACGCGCCAAGGCCGCGGCGAGCGAGCCTGGAAACCCAACCAGTGGATCACTCGATGGAGCGTGCGCGATGTCATGACGCCGGGCGCCATGAAGCCTGGCTATATCTTCGCCCGCCAGCACATCACGCGCAGGCGTCGGCAAAGTTGTAGCACCAAGGGCCTTGTTGTCGAGCCCGGCCAGTTCTGCCGGCAACATACCGCCGCCCCGCACCCGCGCGAGCCAGTCGGTGTCACCCCTCAGCACGGCATCGCGCATGGCAAAGCCGGCCTGGCGCTGCCAGTAGCCACAGAATATCTCATCTGCTCCTGTGCCATCGAGCGCAACGCGCACGCCCTCTGCGGCTGCCGCCCGATAAATGTCAGCCATGCCAAGCACATTGCCGATCAGCGGAAATGGTTTGGCCTGCTGCGCGCAGACATCAAGAAAACGGGCAACACTGGCGTTGCCATAGTCGAGCTTCAGTTCAAGCCCCTGAATTCCGAGCTGATCGAGGCAGGCGCGGGCGTATCTTGCATCTTCGCTTTTGCCAGAATCGCCAATGACGCAAACCACCTCGTCAAGCCAGCCACGCGCCGAGAGAATAGAAAGGATCAAGGAGCTGTCGACGCCGCCTGAAAGCAGCAGAGCGACCTTGCGATCTGAAAGCAGACGGGCCCTGACCGCATCCACCAAAACCTCTGCCAATGGCCGATCAGGTGCATGCGTGTGTGCCGGCTCGATAACGATGGGTGCAACAAGTTTCTCCGTCAGCGACCAGCTTTCAAGGTTGAGCTCGAGCGCATGCCCGGGTCTCACTTCACGCATGTCTCGCAGAAAGGTCGTGCCATTGGCTGCTGGCAGCAGCCAGCCTTCTGCCATGAAGCCATCGAGGCTGGTCATGTCGGCCACAGGTTCTGCGTTCCACAGGGCCATCAAGGCGGCAGGTTCGGAGGCAAAAACAGCCTTGTCCGGATCGACGCGGTAGAACAGCGGCTTCTTGCCATAGCGGTCACGCGCTGCCGTAAGCATGCACCGCTCAGGGTCGAGCCAGCAGAAGGCCCACATGCCATTGGTCTTTGCCAAGGCTTGCGATCCTTCTTGCCGCAACAGCCAGAGCAGCGCTTCCGTGTCGCCCTCAGTGTGTCGGTGCATGGCAGCCGTAAGCGCGCGAAAGTCATAAATCTCGCCATTATAGACGATGAGATGCCCTTCATCGCGGAAAGGCTGGTTCGAGCGCGGATCAAGATCGAGGATCGCAAGCCGGGCATGGGCCATGCCAATGGTCGCCAGTGGAGCACCTTGCCCATCCAGCACTGGCTGAATGGAGATTGCGCTGGCGTCCGGGCCGCGGTGGGACAGCAATCCGAGAGCTTGGTTGAGCTGCGTCTCAATGGAACTGGCATAGGCCGGGCTGCTGCCGCGCTTGATGAGGACGGCCAGACCGCACATGTTCAGGCGCGATCAGCAAGAGAGCTGGTTGCAATGGCACCGTCTGCATGATCGCCAGTGGTATTGCTGATCGGCTTCGCCGTGTCGGCAAATTGGTCGTTTGGCATAGCGCCGTTTGGTCTGTTGCCGCGAACCACCTGTTTTAACTCATGGCGGTCGGCAAAGACCGCCGCCATGATGGGGCTTTCGCCATTCTTGTAGTGGATGGGATGGATCGCCTGTCCAGACAGCTTTATCCCGGCCAGATCCAGCGTATGGAGCGAGATCAGGCAGTCAGCAGCAAATTCCTTGGTCGCATCCTCAAGTCGATCCGCAGCAACAACCGCCTCGCCGATCACGGTAAGCTGAAAGCCGCGATCAGTATCGCCAATACGCGTGGCGACAACTTTGCCAGTATGGACGCCAACGCCAATGCGCACCGGTTGCGGCACCGCGACGCCAAGCTCGCGGTTGGTGCGCGTGGTGGCCTTGAGCATGGCCATGGCTGTTTCGATTGCGGCGCGCGCGCCTTTGCGCGGATTCTGGCCAAGCCCGAACACGGCCATAATGCCATCCGTCTCAACCATGCTGATCCGCCCGCCATGGGCCAGTGTCGCCTGGCACATCTCGTCGATGACATGGTTGAGTACAACCACAAGATCAGCAGGCAGCTGGTTGCGGGCCATCGCAGAGAAGCCCCTCATATCTGCAAACAGAATAGTAAGTTCTTCCTGTTGGCCCCATTCCAGATCCGACACGTTCAGTTCTCGACCAAACATTTTTGTCTCTGTCGGCAGCAGAATGCGCAGTTTGATATCTTTTGTTGGCTTGATCTGACAACCCAACCTCACCTGCCGTGGTGCGCGAATACGTTCCAGCATTCTCTGTTCGAGCCCGGAAGGTGCAGGCAGGGTGTCCAGCCCGCCAAGCACTTGCACACGGCAGCTGGCGCAGCGCCCGCGTCCGCCGCATGTCGACGGATGGGGGATTGCATGCATGCGGCTGATTTCCAGCACGCTGATCCCAGCAGGGCTCGCGACCTCGCCGTGACCGGTATAGGTCACAGAGACTTTGGGGCGGTAACGCTGCCAGCCGATGCGCCAGCCGATGCCCAGGAGGAGCACGGCCAGAAGACCCCAGACAAGGAACTTCCCGGCGCGCGTCGCCAGCGCATAGACGGCAGCCTGTTCTGGGGTCCACACCTCAGGAGAAATCGTCAATGCGCTGGCTTCGCGGCCTGCGGACACGAAGCCAGCCAGCGCCAGAACCGGGACGAGAACTGCAACAATGCTCAGCTCGAGCTGGAAGCGCCTGAACCAGGGACGGGCACGATAGGCAAAATACAGTCCCGCCATGCCGTGACCCCAGACCACCAGCACCGTGATGCTCTGCCAGATGGCATTTCCTGGCCAAAGAAAACGCAGCATCTGCGTGTAGCTGTCATCCGTTCCAGCAAATGTCGCCATGATGCGCGTGCCGACGACATGCTGCACGAGAAAGAACGGAATCGAGAGGCCAAGAAGGATATGGAGCATTTCCTTGGCTGGCAGCCGCAGCGTGCGCCGCCGCAGGGTACTTCTGAAAACCAGCAACACATGAATGAGACAGGCACCTCCAAGCAGGATCGTCCCGGGCAGACTGCGCCATGCAGCCACCCGCCAAGCCTGCACTTCGGTCATTGCGTCAACGCCAAACAGTCCGACCGCGTGGTTGATGAGGTGGCTCGCGGCAAACACAAGCATGACGATGCCTGACCATAAGCGCAGCCTTCTTTCGGTTGCATGGCTGAACATGCGGCTTTCCGCCGGGGCTGCTGCAATGCCTTCACCAGCCGACATGTCGTCCCCCTGTGGTGGCGCCCAACCGCCCGGAGGCGGGTTTCAAGACACGGCTTTCGCGTAAAGCTCATTTGTCGTCAGTAGACGGCGCGATAACTCACGGATCAAGGCCATTGAGAGTTGCGGCACCTGCTTCAGCAATTCCAGAAACGTGACCTGATCAATCTGCAACGCGGTCAATTCGCTGGTTGCCATGATTGTGCCGGAATAGGGTTGATCCAGCACCACGCCGATCTCGCCGACCAGAGACCCGGTGCCCACACTCGCAAGCCGCAAGGGGCCGCCATCGGATTCTCGCAAGACATCGGCGGTGCCTTCCATGATCACAAAGACCATCAGCGCGGCTTCACCCTGTTTCAGGATGGTTTCGCCGGGTTTGTAGTGCACGCGATTGCCCGCCATGGCGATCAGCTTGAGCTTGGTCACATCCACATTGCGAAACATCGGGATGCGCTGCAGTGAGGCGATTTCGGATGCGAACAACCCAGTATCCTTCAGCGATAATCGCAGCAGCTCACCGGTCAGGGAACTGCGTCAACTGTCTCAAGCGGAGCCGATTTCCCGAAACTATCGTTCGCCTCGGCTTGCTGGTCAAATGCACTGATATGGCGCGGTCCGTCAAAGCAAATGATTTGGTCGAAACCTTGCGCCTCTTCCTGCTGTGAAACGCTCGCCAGCAGCGTCCCACCCGCCATTCTCTCGCGCAGCGAAGCCAGTATGCGAGCGGTTTCGACCGGACCAAAGACAGTCAGCGCCCCATCCAGCACGAGAATGTCAGGGCGCAGAATGAGGCAACGCGCCATCGCCACGGCAGCACGTTGCTGGCTCGACAGGAGTTTGCCGCCGGGACCGACATCACTGCTGAGTCCAACCCGGTTCACAACAGTCTGCAGGCCAAGGTCCTCAAGCGTCTGCCTGATGACGCTCCTGACCTGCGCTTCCGCATTGGCGATGCCATAAGTGATCCGACCGAACAGGAGATTGTCCTGGATGGAAGCCGCGTGCAGATAGCGGCTCGGGTCATAGAACTCGATATCCTGCGCATAGCTGGCTGGCAGATACTCCCGCAGGCTGCCTCGGGCGCGTAGAACGCGGCGCTCGAACGTCGGTGTGAGTACGTCCATGCGGTGGCGCGGCTCGACATAAGAGAGCCCCAGGCCAATCAGGCGCGACTGCTCCTGCGTAGACAGGCGCGACAGCGTGCCCAGTGCTTCCACCTTTTCCACCAAGCGCCTAAATTCTGGCATGTCCTCTGCACTGATGAAAGAAAATCGCTCGAACAAAGGATGGCCTGGCGGCAGATCTGCGAAGATTTCTATCACTGTCTCAGCCATGCGCACACCGATCTGCGCCAAAGGAAACAACAACGCCTCTGCTTCGAGAATGGAGCGGATGTAGTTGTCAGAGCCCAACGAGTCGTTGGCAAAGCGGTCGCCCTGGGCAAGGCCAAACAACAGGTTTTCACTGATCGTGGCATTGCGGTTGTAACGCGTGGGATCCAGCGGCTCGACGATATGGCTGAGGCCCATCGCGGCAAGATTTCCCAGAATGCGCTCGCGCGCTGCGGGGAAGGAGGAGATTACGGCAGGGTCCTGGTCTGGTCCAAGCTTCCCCATCAGGCCAAAACGATACACATCTTCTGAAAGGCCGACGGTCGTCAAAAGCTCCATGATGACAGTGTCGAGGCTCTCGATGTCTCGCGCCCCCGCTCTCTCGAAATCAAGCCATTCTGGACTGGCTATCGCGACGGGATTGCCGCTTCGCAGGCACTCCATGCGCCGTGTTTGCTCTGCCGTGCTGATGTCGGTTTCGGGGTTGCTGAAGATCAGCGGTGGCTGGCGGTGCAGCGAGACAATGATATTGTCGCGCATATTCCCCGCAAAGAGCAGGGCGTCGGGGCCAACATAGCCAATAAAGCGGGTAGCCAAGCTGTCAGGTAGCTGTCGCCAGTCGATATCGGCACACATGACCTTACCCTTGAACTCGGCTGTTTGTCGGCCGAGCACACGCATCAGCGCATCACGTCCGCTGCCGATACCGCCCACAAGTGCGATATGCGAAGGCCGTGCAATGTCGAGTGTCATGGGGGCGAGGAGGAGCGTCCCGCGACGGTCGGTGACTTGCAGGTCCGATATCCGCAAAGGTGCATCTGGCGGTGGCGGCAGGCGATTGCGGTCCTCGCTGTCGGGGCTAAGCAGGCGCGAGGGAAATTGTTCTATAATCTGCTGATATTTGATGATCACATCGGCCCGCTCCTGATCCCAGTCGATCAATTCCTTGATTGGCGGAGGCAGATCACGATATGCGGCGATGACAGCAACGAGCTGGCCGATGCTCAGGGCCCCGGTGAGCGCCAGATAACCGCCAATCGAATAGAAGAAGAATGGCGTCGCCTGCGCGAGAAAGTTGTTCAGGTATTTTACTGCGAATTTTCGCCGGAAAAGGTCAACCCTGATCCTGAAAAGGCTTCCAAGCCGCCCGCCCAGATCTGCTCGAACGTAGGGCGCATAGCCGGTTGCATGAATGGCCGGAGCAATCTCAATCACCTCTCCGATCCGCCCCGCCAGGCGGCGTGACTCGATCTGCCGGAGTTGCGCAAGACGCAATTGCTCGCGGCGCAGGCGTGGGATGATGAGACCCTGCACCATCACTATCGCCAATGCGACAAGGCCCAGCCAGAAGCTCTGCACAAGGATGAAGAGAAGCGCCGTGAAGGCCTGCATGCCGAGGAAGGCCGGCTGGATGAAGGCGTCCCCTGAGAATCCTCCGATTGGTTCGATCTCGTCCTTGATGATGCTGGCAGCTTCGGCCGGCTTCACACCTTTGATGTCTTCAGGCTTGAAGCGCAGATACAAGGCAAAGACTTCGAACCGCATGCGCCGGAGCATACGTTCGCCAAGGATGCCTTTGCTCAGGTTGATAAAATACTTGAATGCGCCATTCACGATCACCAGCAGCAGGAATATGCCGCTGAGGCCAAAGAGCAATTGCAGCTGGTTGACCTGGAAGCCCGCGAACAGTGTGAAGGGTCCGCCAAGGGCTTCTGGTAACGGCAAGTTCAGGCTGAGGAATGTGGTTGATGCGTTGCCGGCAGTGAAGGCTCGTCCTTGAAGGGCATCGTTGATGATGCGTTTGGGTAGATCAAAGGCGGCAAAATAGAACGGCAGAGACAAAAGGATCATGGCAAGCACGATCATCTGGTCGCGCCTGCTGTTGCGCCAGATATAGCGGAAGAGGTTATGTTCCAACGTGTCTCATCCTTTCCCGAGCCGGACACTCACAATATGACAAGTCGTGAGGAAAAGACCCGCATCGATAGCTGGGCCGGTGTGATTTTGATCATGCTGGCGCGATCTGCACGACCAGAATTACACTATGCGAAACAAGTGGTCCTCCGTTTCAGGCGGCTGTGAGCTTTTTTCCAGAAGGTTGACCATGCCACTGTCGGCATCAAGACTGGCATTCTGATTTGCACTGTCTGGCACCCCGGACAAGGTATCACCTTGCTGACAGCCTCTGGCTTGGTCGGCAATTCCGAAAGTTTTGAACCTTGCGCATTGCTTTTTACGCGCCCTTGAAACCGCCCGATAGCCCCATCCAGTCAGGCGATCGCTTGATGGGGCAGCAGCTCTTCGCGCTGCTTGAAATGCTTGGCCACGATGTGAGGCTGGTTTCCCGCTTGCGCACACGTTTGCGTGAGCCTGGTGAGCTGCAGGCGCTCAGGTTCGCAGCTGACGCTGAGATCGTGCGGCTGCATCAGGAATTCGTGATCTGGAGACCCCAGCTGTGGTTTACATATCACCTGTACTACCGGGCACCTGATCTGCTTGGTCCGAATTTGAGCGCGTCCCTTGCCATTCCTTATGTGGCGGCAGAAGCCTCCCATGCTGCCAGGCGCGCTGAAGGCGAGTGGGCGCAGGCTCACGAACTCGCAAGCCAGGCTATCGCCCATGCAGATTTGCTATTTGCAATGACAGCGCGCGATGCCCGGGGACTCGAGGCATTCGGCCCGTTGAAGGGGCGTCTGCACAGGCTGCCTCCTTTTCTTGCCGATGCTGGGCCTGCACCTGCGCCACGCGCCACGGCGCCCGGTCAGGTCAATCTTTTCACGGTCGCGATGATGCGCGAAGGCGGCAAGCTGGGGAGCTACCGGCTGCTTGCTCAAGCGCTATGGAAGTTGCGTCACTTGCCTTGGCGCCTTGGCATCGCTGGTGACGGACCTGCCCGCCTGGCAGTTCAAGAAGCTTTTGCAGGCTTCGAGGCGGACAGAATCGTCTGGCACGGCCTATTGGATCGCGAGGCCCTCAGTGCCGCTTTCGCTGCGGCAGACATCTTTGTCTGGCCAGGGTTCAACGAGGCATATGGCATGGTTTATCTCGAGGCCGCTGCCAGCGGGCTCCCATGTGTGGCGATGGCAAGCGGCGGCGTCCCTGACATGGTGCGTGATGGCGAAACTGGCGTGCTCGTTGAGCACGGTGATGTTGATGCCATGGGCACGGCCATCGCGAACATGATCGGCGATTTCCGGCTCAGGGAACGTCTTGGCCAAGGTGCACGGCGGATGCTGGCGCAGGAGCGAACCCTTGCACATGCCATGGGCGCGGTGGCCGCTGCTTTCGCTGATCTGGAGATAAGCGATGGATGCTGACTGGATAGAACTGCGTCGCGAACTCGATCTTTGGAGTGCAGAGGGTCGCGTCGCCCGGCTCTGGCTGCGCGACGACGACGCCGTGAGCGCCACACCAGCCCTTGATCGACTTCTGGCGCTTTCACAGCTGCACAGTGCGCCGATCCTGCTGGGTGTTATCCCCATGCTGGCTCGCCCATGCCTTGTGCGGGCTCTTTTGGACTGCACGCACATCACCGTCGCCATGCATGGGATACGGCATGAGAACCATGCTGCAGCGGACGAGCGGAAGCAGGAACTGCCAATCGCGCTCGGGCATGAAGCCATTCTGAGCCGCTTGAAACTTGGCCGTGCCCGGTTAACCGGGCACTTCGGCGCGGCGGCAGGCGGCTGGTACATTCCGCCCTGGAACCGGATTGTCACGGAGGCTGCCGCGCTTCTGCCTCAGACAGGCTTCAAGGCGCTTAGCTGTTTTTCTGGTGCAGGCCACACCATTCCGGGCCTTTCCCTTCACAACACCCATCTTGATCTGATCTCGTGGCGAACCGGGCGCATCGGCAAACCGCCATCCCGCGTTGGAGCCGGGCTTGCCGCAGAGTTGGCCCTGGCTAGGGCGGATGGTTTCCGCCCCGTGGGTGTACTTGCCCATCATTTGGATCATGATGCAGCTGCCTGGCGAAGTTTGTCTGGTCTGCTGACGGTGACGTCGTGCCATCCCGCCGTATCTTGGGTGGCAGCTGATGATCTGCTGGTTTGACCAGAATCAGCGTGTACGGCGCGATCGCAGCACAGACAGGCGCCTTCTGTCGTGCCCTGATGCGGTGATTGCCGCGTCTCGCAGCACAAGGTCGATACCCCAGATCTCCACCAGATCAGCCGCATCGCACAATTCAGGAAGATGGCTGATCGCCCGCTCGACATTGACCGAGTATTCGATGACCACACGCTCTGCTTCAGCGCAAAGATGCACCAGAGCCGGACTGACCGCCTTGCTACGGCCAAAGGGCTTGAGCGACAAGCCGATCAGCGCCACGCCAAGACCGGGACGCGCCAGGCAAGCATCTTCATCAAGCAGCTTGCGCGCGATGTGACGAATGCAACACGCGTTGCCATGCAGTGTTTCAGCTGTGTAGGGCGCTATCTTGGGGTCTATGACCGTCACGGAAGCCGGTTGATGATGCAAAAACGGCGTCAATGGCAGGCCAGCGCCACCAATTTCAACAATATGGGCAAGATCAGCCAGCGCGTAGGCAGCTATTACCTGGCGCACGGGCGCCGATTCTCGGGCCAGGTGCGGTAGCAGCGTGCCAGCGCCCCAAGGCAAAACACTTGGAAAGGACGTGGCATCAACCATGATATTCCTGCTCAGGTTTCAACGCAGCTATGGGCCTTTGGCCGTCGCGCGGCAGATATCGCGTCTCTTCGCAACGTTCTACCGGAAGCGCAACGACTTTTCTGCGCACCTCGATACGTGCGGTCAGGCATCCTGGTGACATTGTTGTAATGACTCTAAACATGGCACTCTTGACCTCACGGCCTGCAGCCATGAAGAGCATCATTATGAGCCGCACACCTAATTCAGACCCATCTGTCCTTGTTGAGCGCATTGCCAACCGCGACTTCACTGTCGGCATTGTCGGGATGGGTTATGTTGGTGTGCCACTTGCGCTTGCAGCGTTGAAGGCAGGGTTTCCTGTCATGGGTTTTGACGTCAACGCTGAGCTCGTTGCTGACCTCAATGCGGGACGCAATGTCTTCAAGCACATCGCCATGGAGCCGATGGCGGATGCGGCAAGGAACGGTCGTTTTTCTGCCACGGCCGACCTGTCCCAGCTTGGCGTCCCTGATGCCTTGCTGATTGCTGTACCGACACCGCTGGGACCACACAGGGAGCCTGACCTGTCCTATGTCGTGCGCACCACGCAGGCAATTGCCACGACCTTGCGCAAGGGTCAGACCATCATTCTGGAATCCACAACTTATCCCGGCACGACCGCCGAAGTCATGCTGCCAGTGCTCGAAGCGGTTTCGGGTCTGCGCGTCGGGCAGGATATTTTCCTGGCCTATTCACCCGAGCGCGAAGACCCCGGAAACCGGCAGTACGACGCGTCAAGCATCCCGAAAGTGGTTGGCGCTGACGATGCAGCTTCTCTTGCCATCACGGATGCACTTTATGGTGCAATTGTCGGCACGACCGTACCGGTATCAAGCACCGCCACGGCCGAAGCGGTGAAGCTCACGGAGAACATCTTTCGCTCGGTTAACATCGCTTTGGTCAATGAACTCAAGACGATCTACTCAGCCATGGGGATTGATGTCTGGGAAGTCATTGAGGCCGCAAAGACCAAGCCGTTCGGCTATATGCCATTTTATCCCGGGCCGGGCCTTGGTGGCCACTGTATCCCCATCGACCCATTTTATCTGACCTGGAAGGCACGTGAATACGACATTGCGACCCAGTTCATTGAACTGGCCGGGATGATCAACACCCGCATGCCGCATTTGGTAATTGAACGACTGGCCCAGCTGCTCGACGAAAAATGCGCCCTGCCGCTGAGCGGCGCCCGTGTGTTGCTGATCGGCATGGCCTACAAGAAGAATGTCGCTGATACGCGCGAAAGCCCCGCCTTGAAACTGATGGAAATCCTGCAGCGACGTGGCGCGATCACGGCCTTTCACGATCCGCATGTGCCGATCATACCGCCAACACGCGAGCATCCAACGCTGGCTGGTCTGGCCTCGACCCCGCTGACAGTCGAAGCCGTTAAGGCCCATGATGCTGTGTTGCTTGTAACCGATCATGATGGCCTCGACTATGCTCTCATGGCGCGTCATGCCGGTCTTGTCATCGACACACGCAACGCCTTTGCACGTCACGATCTGACTGGCACGCATATCCACAAGGCATGAAGGTGCCAGGTTGCAGGTCGGTTTGAAGCGGGCTGTGAAATGGTCCATCCTTGGCCGCTGCACTGCATGGCGTTAAGATAATTGCCGGACCACGCAATAGAATGTGCATGACTCTGGGCTGAGAACTCAGTCCCCTCCCTCTTGCCGGACGGCTGCTGCGCTGCGCAAGGTCTGACCTTGCCGCTCACGCTTGCCCATGGGCGCCATTTCGGCTAAGCCGCAGGCGTCCGAAGGGTTGTGATCGATCACGCGCAGGGGCTGCCGAAAGGTTGAGCCTCCTTTGCATGCTGGAAATCGACCTGCCGGGTA
>JANMMX010000348.1:0-14167 GCA_031373605.1 Allobosea sp.
GTCTATGTTGCAACCGCGCAAGCCTTCGATGACGAGATGGCCGAGCGCATCGCACGCCACAAGGCTGATCGCGCAGCAGACGGCTGGGTGACGGTTGAGGAGCCCTTGGGGCTGCCGATGGTTCTGGCACGTGAAGCCCGCCCGGATACAGTCGTGCTTGTGGACTGCCTCACACTCTGGCTGTCCAACCTGATGCTGGGCGAGCGCAACATCGAGGCCAGCCAGGCGGCTTTTCTTTCGATGCTGCGTGGCGCCAAGGGGCCCGTTATCCTCGTCTCGAACGAGGTCGGCCTGGGCATCGTGCCGGAGACGCCACTGGGACGTCAGTTTCGCGATGCACAGGGGAGGTTGAATCAGGCAGCTGCCGAAGCCTGCACCAGGGTTGTGTTTGTGGCGGCAGGCCTGCCGCTGGTTCTGAAATCTTCCGCATGAGTGAGCGTCCGACACCCGCCATCATGTTTCAGGGCACAGGCTCCAATGTCGGCAAGTCGACGCTGGTGGCTGGCGTCGCCCGCGCGCTGGTGCGGCGTGGCCTGAACGTCCTGCCGTTCAAGCCGCAGAACATGTCGAACAATGCAGCGGTAACAGCTGATGGCGGCGAGATTGGCCGGGCTCAGGCCCTGCAGGCGCGCGCGGCAAGGGTTACACCCAGTGTCCATATGAACCCGGTACTGCTGAAGCCGGAAAGCGACACCGGGTCGCAGGTCATCGTGCAGGGCAGGCGCATGGGCTCGCTGAGGGCGCGCGCTTTCGGGGCGCGCAAGGCCGAACTGATGCCCTATGTGCGCGACAGTTTCGCTCGGCTGGAGCGTGAGGCGGACATCATTCTGGTGGAGGGCGCAGGCAGCCCGGCCGAGATCAATCTTCGGGCAGGCGACATTGCCAACATGGGTTTCGCTCTGATGGCTCAGGTGCCCGTCATGTTGATCGGCGACATTGACCGTGGTGGCGTGATTGCCAGCATCGTTGGCACGCATGCTGTGCTGGAGCCCGACGAGCGCGCGCTCATCAAGGCCTTCACTGTCAACAAGTTTCGTGGTGATGTTGCGCTGTTCGATGATGGGTTGCTGGCCATTGCCGCGCGCACCGGCTGGCCTTCGCTGGGCGTGCTGCCCTGGTTTGGCGAGGCACATCGTCTGCCAGCGGAAGATGCGCTCGATCTTGAACGGCGCGGCAGCGGTCAGGGCCGGTTCGTGGTTGCGGTGCCAATTCTCGCCCGGATCGCGAATTTTGATGATCTCGACCCGCTGACGCAGGAGCCGGATGTCGACCTGCGATTGATCCCACCCGGCGCGCCACTGCCGGGCGATGCCGATCTGATCATCCTGCCAGGCTCAAAAGCCACCATTGCCGATCTCGCTTTCCTGCGGGCTCAGGGCTGGGATATTGATCTGGCTGCCCACCTTCGGCGCGGCGGCCATGTGCTGGGGCTGTGCGGCGGCTACCAGATGCTGGGGCGCAGCATTGCTGATCCTGATGGCATCGAGGGTCCTGCAGGCAGCGTCGCTGGCCTTGGTCTGCTCGACATCGACACGGTGCTGAGCAGCGACAAAATCCTGCGGCCTGTCATCGCCCGCCATCTGGCATCAGAGCAAGCCGTCACGGGTTACGAAATCCACCTTGGCCGCAGCACGGGCTCAGATTGCGCGCGCCCATTGCTCCACATTGACGGCGTGCCGGATGGCGCGACCAGCCCGGACGGACGCGTGCAAGGCTGCTATGTGCACGGGCTCTTCGCGTCCGACGGATTCCGCAAGTCTTATCTGGCAGGGTTCGGACGCCAGAGTGCGCTGGCTTACGAGGCCACGGTCGAAGCCACGCTGGATGCGCTGGCTGACCATTGCGAGCGCCACCTCGACATTAAAGCGATCATTGCCATTGCCCGTTCGAGGCAATCGGTGGTCAGTTGAGCGACCACGCCAGAAGGCCGACAAGGGCCAACTGGAGCAGGCACGCGCAAACCAGCAACCTGAGGCTGCGCGCAATATCGGAGCGTGTCGCATCTGCGCGCCCTTCCGCGTGGAGAAACGGGTCTGCCACGACAGTGCTGCCATAACGTCTTGGCCCTGCCAGCGCGAGACCCAACGCCGCCGCCATGGCAGCTTCGGGCCAGCCGGCATTGGGCGAGCGGTGCAAGCGGGCATCGCGCCACATCACTTGGAAGGCCGTGATGAGCGAGCCTCCAACCATTGGCGCACAACATGCCAGGAGCATGCCCGACAACCGCGCAGGAGCAAGATTGATGAGATCATCCAGCCGTGCGGCAGCCCAGCCAAAGGCATCATGGCGCGGTGTGCGATGGCCAATCATCGAGTCTGCAGTGTTGATTGCCTTGTAGATCAGCAAACCCGGAAGCCCGAAAAGCGCCAGCCAGAACACGGGCGCGACAACGCCGTCCGAAAAATTCTCGGCTGTTGATTCAATGGCAGCCCGGCAGACACCCGCCTCATCAAGGCTGTTCGGATCGCGGCCAACGATCATCGAGACAGCCTGCCGCCCGCCATCCAGCCCGCCCGCCGCAAAGCCGGATGCCACGCGGGCAACGTGCCTGTACAGGCTGTTCTGTGCCAGAAGGACCGAAGCCAATAAGCCGATCCAGACCATGGCAAATGGCAAACTCCGCAGGAGCCTATCCAGCATCCAGCCAGAAGCGCCGACCAACGAGACAAGAACCAAAACAGTGACCAGCCCTGCCAAACGCCTCAAAAAATCTGGCCAGCCTGTCTGATTCAGGGCGCTGTCGAGCACCGAGATGAGCCTGCCGATCCAGCTTACAGGATGCGGCATGCGGCGCCAGATAACATCCGGATCGCCGATGATCGCATCAGCCACCAGCGCAAGGCACACGATCCAGAGCGCCTCAGCCCCCGGCAGCATCGCGGGCTTTCAGGCCTCTGAGCTGATGTGCAAGCCGGTTCATGGCTTCGGCCAGCATGGGGCCGCCGCAAACCGTCAGCGACTCCGGCAGAACGATGCGTCGCTCCGGCGGAAACAGGGCGATGATGGCTGGATGCAGCAGCAGTGCCCGACCTTGGTCCTCGGCGCGGCCATCCTCGCGTGAAATCAGCAGGGCATCGGGCCTGAGTTTCACGATGGCTTCCAGCGTCATGAATCCGCCAGCCCGCAAGCCTGCCTCACCTGCCACGTTGAAGAGGCCGGCACTCCGCAGGAGATCGCTCATCAGACTTTCACGCCCGGCCACCCAGCCACGGCGCGAAAGCGGCAGCACGCGCAACTGGCGCTGCGATGCGGCCGCTCTGAGATTGGAGAGAGCAAGGTCGAGATCACTGACCCGGGCCGCCCCTTTGTCGGGTGCATTGACCAGCGCAGCCATCCGCAGGATCTGGCGCTTTGCCGCCTCGACATCGTTTGCAATCTCGAATTCTTCGACCCGGATGGAGCGGGCCCTGATGAACTCGCGCGTGGCGCGCTTCATGAAGCGGCTGGCCACAACAAAGTCGGGCTTCAGCACGAGAATTTCCTCGGCTGTTCCTGACAGGATGGGCAAGTTGCCAATGCGCCCCGAGGCCCAGGAGCGCATGCCGTCACGGGCAAAGGGGCCAACGCCAATGATTTCTTCGGGGCGGGCCAGATCAAGCAGCATCTGGTCGGTGCACATGTTGATCGAGGCGACGCGCAGTGGTGGTGCTTGCGCGAATGCAGGGCCTACGCCGCAAGTGATCGCCATGGCGAGCAGCCGGTACAAGTTCATGCGCGTCTTCAAACCGGGGCCCATGGCACCAGCACCGGTTCGCCATCCTGCATCAAATGCAGTGCGCTGATCCCGTAGATGTCCCGCAGCAAGCTTGCCGTCAGCACATCGGCAGGCGTGCCCATGGCCGCGATATGGCCTTCGTGAATGACGAAAATCTGGTCCGCAATGCGGGCGGCAAGGCCCAGATCATGTGTGACGGCGATCACGAGCGCGCCTCGCGCGGCTTCAGCCTTAAGCGCTGTCATGATGTCGAGCTGATGACGCGGATCGAGCGCAGCGGTCGGCTCGTCTGCCAGCAGCACCTCGGCGCCCACTGCAAAGACACGCGCCATCATCACGCGCGCCCGCTCGCCCCCTGACAATGTCTGCACATTCCGGTGGGCAAAACGGGCCACGTCCGTGCGCTGCATCGCCTCTGCGACGATGGCGGAATCGGTGGGCGAAAGCCGTGTCGGATCACTGGCGCCATGCGGATAGCGGCCAAGCGCCACGACATCATGCGCTGTCAGTGGCCAATGCACCTGATGTCCCTGCGGCAGATAGGCGATGCGCCTTGCCCGCTCGATCGCTGTTGAAGCGAACACATCCTTGCCAGCCAGAAGCACTTTGCCCGTCGAAGCGACGAGCCCTGCGATGGCCCGGAGCAGGCTTGTCTTGCCAGCCCCGTTCGGCCCCACCAATGCGATCAGCTGCCCGGCGGCCAGCTCGAAACTGGCATCCGACACAACGGGTTTTTGCCCAAGGGTCACCGAAACCGACGCCACCTCCAGCAGGACAGAGGACGCCATCACGTCAGCCCTCCCGACAGGCTGCGGCGCTCACGCAGGATCAGGTAGAGAAAAAACGGCACACCGATGATTGAGGTCAGCACGCCAACCTTGATATCGGTGGTGGCGGGAATGATGCGCACCGCAATGTCGGCAGCCAGCAGCAGGGATGACCCTGCCAATGCCGCAGGCAACATGAGCCGCGCCGGATCGTGCTGGACGAAAGGCCGCATCAGGTGCGGTGCGACCAGCCCGATAAAGCTGATGGTGCCCGCAACCGCAACCGACGCACCAACACCTAGCGCCACACCAAATATGACGATCAGCCTCAGTTTGCCGACATCCACGCCAAGGCTCTGGGCTGCTTCCTCGCCAAGGGCCAGAACACGAAAAGCGCCGCGCTGCGAGAAGAGCAGCAGGCCCGCCGGAATGATGAAGGGCAGCGCCAGCATCACATGGCGCAGGCTTCTGTCTTCGAGTGAGCCCAGCAGCCAGAAAGCGATCTCGAGTGCGGCAAAGGGATTGGGCGCGAGGTTCATCGCAAGAGCGGTGCCAGCGCCCGCGAGACTGGAAATTGCCAGCCCTGACAGGATCAGCAGGAGCAGGCTGCCACTGCGCCCGGCGACAGCCAGAAGCAAGAAGACCGAAAAGAACGCTCCTGCAATGGCGGCCAACGGGAGCCCCCATGAGAGCGCGTCGTTGAGCCCTAGCGAGATGGTGGCAACTGCAAAGAACGCGGCTGTTTGCGGCGCGCCAAACAGCGAGGGTGCCGCCAGGGGGTTGCGCAGCAGGCCTTGCATGGCCGCGCCGCTCAGACCGAGGATGCCGCCGATGGACAAGGCCAGCAGCATGCGCGGCAGGCGGATTTCCAGAATGATGATCCGGTTGGCATCATCAGCGGCCCCGCCAAAGGCTGCCAGCACCTCGGAAGGCGACATGCGGACCGGGCCAACGCCAAGCGAGACCACGCATAACAGGACAACGACCAGCAGCAGGACCGGGACAATGCCGCGCAGCCGGGGCTGCGCGGTCGTTTCCGGTTTTGGCAGGCTGTCACTCACCATGTGGCCTTGAGCCCTGCATAGACCGCGCGTCCAGAGGTGCCATAGTTGTAGACCTCCTGATACCTGGCGTTGGTCAGGTTCTCGAGCCGGGCATAGGCGCGCCAGTTCGCATCGATCCGGTAGTCAGTATAGACGTCGAGCCGGGCGTAGGGCGCCAGGCGTTGCGTCTCGCGGTTGCCGCTGAAGCGTCCTGAAACCAGCGTCAGGCTGGGTTCAATCGTCCACTTTGCGGTGGGAACCAGCGCCAGGCTGATCTTGCCGACATGCTCGGGACGACGCGCCAAAGTCAGGCCGGTCACCCGGTCCTTGGCATGCAGATAGGTGTAGGCACCCTTCAGGCGCACATAATCCTGCACAAGCTCCACCTCACCGGCAACCTCGAGGCCGCTTGTCCGGGCACGCGCCACGTTGATGTATCTGGAGGTCGCGCTATCGAAATCGATCAGGTTGTTGAAGCGGTTGGAGAAGGCCGTCACCGACACCCGCGCCTTCCCGCCAAACAGGTCCTGATCAATGCCAGCGTCATAGCCGAAGCTGCGTTCGGGCGTGAGATTGGCATTGCCGAAGGTCGGCGCGAACAGCTGGAACAGCGTGGGTGCCTTGCCACCTGTGCCCGCGCTGGCGCGCAGCTTGGTGCCGGTTTCAGGAATGCGATAGGCCACTGTCGCGCGCCAGGTGTTGAAACGCGCGACATCGACAACATCATCGATGCGCCCACCCAGCGAGACATCCAGCCGGTCGCCAATCGGCAGTTGCCACAGCGCAAACAGCGAGCGTGTCGTCTGCCCTTCATCCTGCGTCTTGCGGCGCAGGGCCGTCACAGGCAGCAGGTTCTGCGAATAGGTCTCGGCTGTCTCGCGCTCGAGCTTGGCGCCAAAGATCACCCGGCCAAGGGCGTCGAGCTTCAGGTCACCCTGATATTCGGCACCGATCCGGTCGCCGATGAACTCGGATTTTGTCCGTGTCGTGTTGACCGGCAGCGTGTTGTTGCGAAAGCTGACATCCCAAAACGAACGATCCGTGCGATTGGCAAAGACGGTCAGCCCATGCGTCAGCCGGTTGTCGAGCGTGTCGATCGAGGCCTTGGCCCAGACGCTGTGAAAGCGCCGCTCGGTCTGGCTTGGTGTGTCGGGCAAGGTGCCGAAAGCTGCGTCATATTGCGCTCGCGTCGTGATCGACATGATGCCGGTCTCGAACCGGAAACCGTTGCCAGGATCATAGCCCAGGCGGCCGTAGCCACCAAAGCGCGAGAAGCCATCATTCTCGAGTGTCGGAAACTGCGCTTCGATCCGCCCAATCCGGTGCCCATAGCGCGAGAAGCCGGAGCTCTTGGCAGCGCTGCCGGCAAAGGCATAGCTCCATGGCCCCTGCGTGCCATAAAAGCCCGCATTGCTGCTGGAAGAGCCAAGGCTGCCGCCCTCGATCTGGCCAAAAGCCTGGAACGGTCCACGGCCACGACGCGTGATGATGTTGACCACACCGCCCACAGCATCAGAGCCATAGAGTGCACTCTGCGGGCCGCGCAGAACCTCAACACGCTCAATCAGGCCTGGAGCCAGCGTCGAGAAGTCGAAATCATTGGCGACGCCGGAAGGATCATTGACGCGCACGCCGTCAATCAGAACCAGTGTCTGTCCAGCATTGGCACCCCGGATGCGAACGCTTGTCGTGGCACCAGGACCGCCAGTCTCGGTAATGTCGAGGCCCGGCACGTTGCGCAGGGCATCGACGAGCGAGCCTGCACCAGTCCGGGCAATGTCCTCGTTGCTGACGACAGAGATTGCGCTGCCGGTGCGCTGAAGTTCGGTTGGGGTCCGGTTCGCCGTGACCGTGATCTGCAAGGCTTGCGGAGTGGTCTGCGCTGAAGCCCGGGGCGTCGCTGCTGGCGAAGCTTGAGACTGGGCAAAGGCTGCGCCGAGGGGAGAAAAGACGCAAAGCGTCGTTGTGACGCAAAGCGCCACCTTGAAGGACCGAGACATGTTCACCTTTCTTCGGCCCACCGCCGAAGATTCGAAGTTGCACACGCTCTCGGCCGGTCTCCTGGCTCGCGGGTCAATGCGGATGACAGCCTTCCCAACCCGATCAGGTCAGTGGCACATTGTCATCCGCTCGCCGCTTACAGTTGCGGGGGCAGCTGTGGCATTGGGCAAATGGGCCCGCACCACATTCTCGTTTCACCCATGTCACCACGGGCACCGAAAGCGGTTTACCACAAACACACAGCCCGGCGATTGGCAATAACGATCTGTTAATTTTTGGCAAAGGCCAGGGTGCGCGAACACGGCGCCGGCACTGATCGTGGCAGCGCGGGGGAGTGCGGGTTCAGGTAGGGTTTGGTGGAGCCAAGCGGGATCGAACCGCTGACCTCCTGCATGCCATGCAGGCGCTCTCCCAGCTGAGCTATGGCCCCATCCGCGGCTGTTTGGGCACAGCCGAAGTTCGTGCGTCACTGACGCGCTGCGCTCCTATAGAGGCGCAGCCCGCAAGACTCAAGCCTCTTGAGACTCAAGTCTCTTCATCATCCTCGAGATCGCCATCGATCAGATCGGCAACATCATCATCGCCTTCTTCGTCTTCCTCGAGGAAGGTGTCATCGGCTGGCGCTGCATCGTCCTCGACCTCGATGTCGTCGACGACGGCGGCCTCGTCCTTCACATCCGTCTCGGCATCCGCTTCTTCCAGAGGCACAAGCTCGACGACGCTCTCTGCCGCGTCTGCCTCGTCCTCATCATCTGCTTCGGGCTTCAAGGGCTTCGCTTGCGGCTCGAAGATGCTGCGCGCGAAAGTCTGGCCGGTATAGGGCGAGACAATCGGGTCCTTGTTCATGTCATAGAATTTGCGGCCCGTGGTCGGGCAGACACGTTTGGTGCCAAGTTCAGCTTTCGCCACGATGGTGAGCCTTTGGTGCGGATTTGTATGAAATGCAGGGGCGTCGGTTAGTCGGGTGGAGGCAGGCTGTCAAATGATGATTTCTCTCGCCAAGGCGGCATGACAGGTTTGAAGCCATCATGCTAGTCAACCGTAGTGGCTTCTGGCACTTGCCCCAGCCCCGCCGAAAAGCCCGACCAGATGAAGAGCGAGAAGCCTGTGTCTGCCCAATCCCAGTCCCATCATCCAGAACCGGCCCCCTTGAAGGCGCAAGCCAATGGCGCGCTCAAGGGCCGTGTGCGGGTGCCCGGGGACAAGTCGATCTCGCATCGCGCAATGATTTTCGGGTTGCTGGCCATCGGCGAGACGCGGGTGACGGGTTTGCTCGAAGGTGAGGATGTTCTGCGCACGGCTGAAGCTGCGCGCGCGCTCGGCGCCATAGTCACCCGCGACGCACCTGGTGCCTGGCGGGTGCAGGGCGTTGGTGTCGGCGGTTTGCAGGAGCCAAAGGCGCTGCTGGATTTCGGCAATGCCGGCACAGGTTCGCGCTTGATGATGGGCGTTTGCGGCGCCCATCCGATCACGACAGCCTTTGATGGCGATGCGAGCCTGCGCAAGCGACCGATGCGGCGCATACTTGAGCCGCTGCTGCAAATGGGTGTCCAGGTCGTGTCGGAAGCTGAAGGCGGGCGCGTGCCCTTGACCTTGCGCGGGCCCAGGGAGGCATTTCCGATCACGTATGAGACGCCGGTTGCATCGGCGCAGATCAAGTCAGCCGTGCTGTTTGCAGGGCTTTGCGCGCCAGGCGAAACCACGGTGATCGAGACAGAGGCGACGCGGGACCATACCGAACGCATGCTGGTGCATTTTGGTGCAAGCGTTGCAGTGAAGCCGCACGGTGCCCATGGTCGCCACGTCACGCTGCGGGGTCAGCCGGAACTGCGCGCTGCCCCGCTGGTTGTGCCTGCTGATCCCTCTTCGGCGGCTTTCCCGCTGGTGGCTGCCCTCATTGTGCCGGGCTCGGACATCGTCCTTGAAAGCGTGATGACCAACCCGCTGCGCACCGGGCTCATCACGACCTTGCGCGAAATGGGCGCCATCATTGAGATGGAATCCCAGTCGAGCGAAGGCGGCGAGGATGTCGCGACGTTTCGCGTCAAGGCGTCCGAGCTGAAAGGTGTTGATGTGCCGCCGGAGCGCGCGCCTTCGATGATCGATGAATATCCCATTCTTGCTGTGGCGGCCTCTTTTGCAACCGGGACAACCCGGATGCGGGGCCTGCAAGAGCTGCGTGTGAAGGAATCTGACCGTCTGGCCGCTGTAGAGGCCGGGCTGAAGGCTGCCGGCGTCACCTGCCATATCGACGGCGATGATCTCGTGGTCGAGGGTGGACGTGGGCTTGTCGCAGGCGGCGGCATGGTCGCTACGCATCTCGACCACCGCATCGCCATGAGCTTTCTGGTGATGGGCATGGCGAGCCAGAAGCCGATGGCGGTTGATGATGGCGCGATGATCGCCACCAGTTTTCCCAGCTTCGTGCCAATGATGCAGGCGTTGGGCGCTGATATTTCAGACGTTGCCTGACTTCAGGAGGTTGCATGACAAAGCCAGCCAGAGAGACAGCAGCCACCTTGGTGATCGCCGTGGATGGCCCGGCGGCCTCAGGCAAGGGCACGCTCGCGAGGCGGCTGGCCGCCTGGTATCATCTGGCGCATCTCGATACCGGTCTGCTTTATCGCGGCGTGGCCGGCATGATGCTCGATGCGGAGCATGATCTGCATGATGTTGCACTTGCGGAGCAGGCCGCGTCTCGTTTCGATCCCGCAACGCTTGATGAAGACCGGCTGCGCGGGCGCGACATGGGCGAGGCAGCCTCGGTGATAGCCGCAATGCCTGGCGTGCGCGCCGCGCTGGTTGATCTCCAGCGCGAGTTTGCCCGTAAGGGGCGCGGTGCCGTGCTTGATGGCCGTGACATTGGCACAGTGATCTGTCCGGAAGCCACCGCCAAGCTGTTTGTGACCGCTTCGCCCGAGGTGCGCGCTGCGCGCCGCCACAAGGAGTTGATGGCGCGTGGCGAGACGGTGCTGCTCGATGACATCGTCACCGATATCAGGCGCCGCGACGCGCGCGATTCAGGGCGCCGCGACGCGCCTCTTAAGGCAGCCGATGATGCGGTGATTGTCGACACCTCCGCACTCACGATTGACGAGAGTCTTGAGGCGGCCATCCGCATTGTTGAGCGCGCGCGTCTGGGAGCAGCCAAGCGCCACTGACCAGGCTGTGATCGCATTGCCCAACAAAACTGCTTGGCGGTGAACGCAGGCTGGCGCAGATTGTGACCCTGATGCGACAGGTCGCAACGTGAGGTGCTCAGGTTATGCGCCGTTTTCTCCTTGCCTTTCTGCTGGCGTTTTTCGCCATTGCACCCATACCGCCTGTGTTGAGCCAAGAACCGGTTGAAGTTGATCTGGCGCTCGTTCTTGCGGTCGACATTTCATATTCAATGGACATGGACGAACTCGCCCTGCAGCGCTCCGGCTATATCGAGGCCTTCCGTTCAAAACAGGTGCATGATGCCATCGAGAAGGGTGCGGTGGGCAGGATTGCCGTGGCCTATTTCGAATGGGCCGGCATGAATGTCATCCACAACACGATGGACTGGATCGTGCTGGATACAGCCGCAGACGCCAATGCCTTTGCCGACCGGCTGGCCGAAGCGCCCATCCGGCGCGGGCGACGCACCTCGATCTCGGGCGCGATCGACGCCAGCATGGAACTGCTCGCAAAGGCACCCGTGCGGCCCTTGCGTCGTGTTATCGACATTTCCGGCGATGGCCCCAACAATGACGGTCGCCTCGTCAACGTGGCGCGTGATGAAGCGCTCGACAAAGGCATTGGTATCAATGGCTTGCCAATCATGCTCAAGTCGCCCGGCTATCTCGATATCGGTGCCTTGGACCAGTATTACGAGGATTGCGTGATCGGCGGGGTGGGGGCTTTTGTGGTGCCGGTGCGCGAGCGCCATCAGTTCGCTGATGCGGTCCGTACCAAGCTGGTGCGCGAGATCGCGATGGCCCCGGATGATGCGGCAAGACTGATCCAGAAGGCGCAGGCCATAACATCGCGTACCAATTGCGCCATTGGCGAGCGCCTGATGCGGGATCGATTCGGAAATTGAGAGTTGCGCGCGTGTAGCATTCAGGTGCCACGCGGTTTGGCGCGCATGGTCGCCACGGCCACTGACGGGTCTTCCGGCCAGAGATGCCGGGGATAGCGCCCCTTCATGTCTGTGCGCACACTTGCCCATGATCCACGCCAGAAACCAGGCAGGTCGCGCGTGATCTGGATGGGTCGATGGGCGGGCGAAAGCAGCTCCAGCGTCAGCGGCACGCGCCCACCCGCCAGAGCGGGGTGCCGCGTCAGGCCATAGAGTTCCTGAACACGGATCGAGATGGACGGGCCTGCTTCCGCGCCATAGTCGACGGCGGCCCGCGTGCCTGTGGGTGCAAGAAAATGCGTCGGCGCTTCGGCATCGATCATTCGCTGCAACGCATATGGCAGCAACCCTGTCAGGGCAGCCTCCAGATGTGACGATGTTATCTCGGCCAGTGCTGACAGGCCCGGCAGAAACGGTGCAAGCCATTCGGCGGCACCTGGCCCGAGTGCTGCATCGCTCACATCTGGCAGATCATCCATCCCGGCATGGCGCAGGAAAGCGATCCGTTCGCGCAGCTGCAACTGTTCCTTCGTCCAGGGCAGGAGAGCGAGCCCAAGCTTCGCGAGTCCGTGTGCCAGCATCGCAGGCGCATCCGTCTGCGCGTTGGCGGGCAAAGGGCGCTCGGACAGAACAAGGGCTCCCAGACGCCGGATGGCGCGGCTGCGCACGGCGCGGGCGCCGGCATCAAAGACCGTCTCGATGGCCTCTTGGCGGGCTTCATCGAACAGGGCGGCAACCTCTGCCTCGGAGATTGCGGCTGCCGCCATGATACGGGCCTGCTGCGCCTTGCCCGTCATGTCGGCAACGACCAGAAAACGTTCCTGCGCCAGCCTCGAACCTGGTTCGAGCGCTGCCGCCCGGCCATTCGACAGGAGGTAGACGCCGTCAGATGCGCCGCGCCGTTTGCCGATGCGCTCGGGATAGGCCAGCGCCAGACAGCCACCGCTCGACAGCGTGTCCGGATCTGGCGAGGCCGTTGCCACCATCGAGAGTGCCGCCTGCGCCCAGCCTTGCGCCATGCGTTGCGCAGCGGCAGCGCGGGGGCCCCGCTCCCGTCGGAACCGGGACAGGCGTTCGTCCAGATCGATGGAATCGCCCCCGAGGCCCCGCTCGACCAGCAGCGCGGCGAGATCGGCAGCAAGTGCTGCCTGCCCGCGTGCTGCCGCCAGCATGGCCATGCGCGCCAGTCGCGGCGGCAATGGCAGCGAGCGCATCGCGCGCCCTTCAGGCGTGATCTGGCCATCGGGTGCCAACGCGCCAAGCCCTTCCAGCAGCTTGCGCGCCTCTGCCATGGCGCCTGCTGGCGGTGCGTCCATAAACTTCAGCTTTGCTGGCTCGGTCACCCCCCAGGCCGCGCAATCCAGCAGCAGCGGCGCCAGATCAGCCGAAAGAATTTCTGGTCTCGTGAAGGGCTGGAGCGCGCCGGTGCCTGCGGCATCCCAGAGCCTGTAGCAGATGCCGGGTTCTGTTCGCCCCGCGCGGCCCGCGCGTTGGTCAGCCGCCGCCTTGCTGGCGCGCACCGTCTCCAGCCGTGTCACGCCGATGTCAGGCTCGTAGACGGGGATGCGGGCGAGGCCTGAATCGATCACCACACGCACGCCTTCAATGGTCAGCGAGGTTTCGGCAATCGAGGTTGCCAGCACGATCTTGCGGCGCCCGCGCTCTGTCGGGCGGATGACGCGATCCTGCTCTGCGGGCTCCATCGCGCCAAAAAGCGGCAGGATGTCGACATCGGGTATTCGAACGCGCTGCTGCAACCGCTCTGCCACGCGGGTGATTTCACCTTGGCCCGGCAGGAAGACCAGCAGCGAGCCTGTCTCTTCTCCCAGTGCCAGCATGACGGCATCAGCGGCCTGATCCTCGATGCGCTTGAGAGGATCACGCGGCAGATGCTTGAGTGTGACCGGGAAAGCACGTCCCTGAGACTCGATGATAGGCGCGTTCCCAAGCAGGGCAGCAACGCGCGCGCCATCCAGCGTGGCCGACATGACAAGGATGCGCAGGTCCTCGCGCAAGCCCGCTTGCGCATCGAGTGCCAGAGCCAGGCCGAGATCAGCATCGAGCGAGCGCTCATGAAATTCGTCAAAAATGACGCCAGCCACGCCCTCCAGCATTGGATCATCAAGGATCATCCGGGCAAAGACGCCCTCGGTGACAACCTCAATGCGGGTGCGCTTGCTGATCTTGGAGCCGAGCCTGACGCGCAGGCCAACCGTGTCGCCGACGCTCTCACCAAGCGTGTCTGCCATGCGCGCCGCTGCCGCCCGTGCCGCGATGCGCCTTGGCTCGAGCAGGATGAGCTTCTTTGGGCCGGAGGCGCCGGACGTCAGCCAGTCATCGTCCAGGAGGGCGAGAGGCACGCGCGTGGTCTTGCCTGCCCCCGGTGGCGCAACGAGCACGGCGTTGCAGCCAGACGACAGCACTACTCTCAGCCTGTCCATCACGGCGTCGATGGGCAGGGGCTGAGCGATGTTGTTCATGAGGTTGCCAGTCGAAAGACCCGTCAGGCGGCAACCTTAAGGGGAACAGCGAGGGG
>JANMMX010000355.1:0-5871 GCA_031373605.1 Allobosea sp.
TGCCCATTGGGCGCTGCGGCGCTGGCAGGCACCTCCTTCCCCATTGACCGGCACATGACGGCGAAGGCGCTGGGCTTCGACCGGCCAACCGCCAACTCACTCGACTCGGTCTCAGACCGCGATTTTGCGTTGGAAACCATGGCGGTAGCCTCGATCTGCGCGATGCACCTCTCGCGCTTTGCCGAAGAGATCGTTTTGTGGACGACGCCCCAGTTTGGCTTCATCAAGCTGTCGGACAAGTTCACCACCGGCTCCTCGATCATGCCGCAGAAGCGCAATCCCGACGCGGCCGAACTGGTGCGCGGCAAGGCCGGGCGCATTTTTGGCGCGCTCCAGGCACTGCTGACGATGATGAAGGGGCTGCCGCTGACCTATTCCAAGGACATGCAGGAGGACAAGGAAGGCACATTCGATGCGCTCCAGTCGCTCTCGCTCTGCCTCGCCGCCAGCGCCGGCATGGTGCGCGACATGGTGCCGGACCTGAAGACCATGAAGCGCTCGGCGGGCCTGGGTTACGCCACTGCCACCGACCTGGCCGACTGGCTGGTGCGCGTCCTGAAAATGCCTTTCCGCGATGCCCATCACGTCACCGGCCGTCTTGTGGGCCTCGCTTCCGAGCGCAACATCGGGCTGGAAAAGCTGACATTGGCCGAGATGCAGGCCGTCGAGCCTCGCATCACGGATGAAGTGTTTGGCGTACTCGGCGTCGAACGTTCGGTGAAGAGCCGCCAGAGTCATGGCGGCACGGCGCCAGCGAATGTGCGCAGGCAGGCCGCGCGCTGGCTGAAGCTGCTGGCAAAAACCAGCGCCTGACCGGCTCGCAACGCAGGCAAAGCTTCGCTATGGTGCGTGGCAGCCAAGATGTGGCAACTGAGACAAGGGAATATCTGGCAGTGTCGTATCAGAGCTTCAAAATCGGACGCAAAATCGGACGCGTTGTCATCCTGGCTGGGTGCATCGCGCTGGCCTTGACCGCCTGCGGCCGCCGCGGCCCGCTGGAGCCACCGCCCGGCGCCAAAAATGCCGTCCCGCTGCCCGAAGATCAGGCGACCGAAACATTCAACGCCTCGCCCGTGGCCAAGCCTCCCAAGGCCACACGCGCCATCGCGATCCCCAAGCGCGATTTCATCCTCGACCCGCTGCTCTGATCCGCGCCGGGCAGCACAGGCCGCACCACCATGCACCATTTCAACTATCGCAACGGCAGCCTTCATGCCGAGGATGTCGATCTGCGTGACCTTGCGCGCGAAGTCGGCACGCCGGTCTATATCTACTCCCGCGCGACGATCACCCGGCATTATCAGCTCTTTGCGGCCGCCATGGCCTCGATCAAGGGCACGAACGGCGCCCATGTGTTCTACGCCATGAAGGCCAACGGCAATCTGGCCGTGCTGAAGCTGCTGGGCTCGCTGGGCGCGGGCATCGACACCGTGTCGGAAGGCGAGGTGCGCAAGGCGCTGGCAGCCGGCATCCCGCCCGGGAAAATCGTGTTTTCCGGGGTCGGCAAGACCGGGCAGGAACTGGCTTTTGCTGTCGAGCAGGGCATCTACCAGATCAACATCGAGACCGAGGGCGAGCTTGACCTGCTGAACAAGGTGGCCAGCGCGCGCGGGCAGCGGCAGGCGGCTGTCTTCCGCATCAACCCGGATGTCGGGGCCGGCGGCCATGCCAAGATCACGACAGGCTCGCTCGACAACAAGTTCGGCGTCTCGTTTGAAGAGGCCGCCCGGCTTTATGCCCGCGCCTCGAACATGGCGGGCGTTCGCATGCTGGGCATGGCCATGCACATTGGCAGCCAGATCCGTGAACTGAGCGAGTTGCAGGCCGCCACCCGCCGCATGGTCGAGATCACGCGCTCGCTTCGCGCAGAGGGCCACAGCGTCGAGCGGCTCGATCTCGGCGGCGGCCTCGGCATCCCCTATGATGTGCCGGTCGGGTTCGATCACGGGCCTGACCTGATCCACGCATATGCACGCATGATCGAGCACGAGGTGGGCGGGCTTGGTGTCGAGCTTGGTTTCGAACCCGGTCGCCTGATTGTCGGCAATGCCGGCATCCTGATGAGCGAGGTGTTGCACCTCAACCCGCGCCCGGCCAAGACCTTCGCGATCGTAGACGCAGCGATGAACGACCTGATCCGCCCGGCCATGTATGAGGCCTATCACGAGATCTGGCCGGTGGCGGAGCCACGGGAAGACGCGGCCTTGCAGCTCTATGACGTCGCGGGGCCGATCTGCGAATCGAGCGATGTGTTTGCAACCAACCGGAACCTGGCACCGCTCGCACCGGGCGATCTGATCGCTTTCATGACAGCCGGCGCCTATGGCTCGACGATGTCTTCGAGCTACAATCAGCGTCTTCTGGTGCCTGAAGTCATGGTGGATGGCGCCAAATGGGCAATTGTGCGCCCGCGCCAGACGTATGAGGACCTGATCGGTCAGGACCGCCTGCCCGGCTGGCTTGCCTGAGGCCTTCGCCCAACTTCTGCCGCACACGTTCCGGTGAATAGCCCTGCCCTGCGGCGGCAAGACGCTGGCCATGCGCGCGAACCGTGTTAGCTTGGACTGAACGCGCAAGGGCTGGCAGCCCCCTGTGACAGCGAGGCAATGGCATGACCGGAAACGGCGGAGAGATGCGCAAGCCCGGAGATGACCCTGTCCAGCAGAAGCTGGACCGGCTGGTCGGGGGCTCGCGTGCGGCGCTGGCTTGGGAAAAGCTCTGGCCGCTGCTCTGGGCGCCGCTTGGCGTCATGCTCCTCTTTGCTGCTTTCAGCCTTTTCGGTTTGTGGAATGCCCTGCCCTGGCAAGGCCATGTCACTGGCATGGTGCTTTTCAGCGCAGCCCTGATGGCCAGTCTCTGGCCTTTGCTGCGGTGGCGCTGGCCGTCGCGCCACGCCGGTGTGCAGCGGCTTGATGCGACCAGCAGCGTCTTGCACCGCCCGGCCTCGGCGATGGAGGACAACCTTTCAGGCGGTGCTGGCGACCCGGTCACCGCAGCGTTGTGGAAAGCGCATGTCGAGCGTCAGCGCATGGCGGTGGATGCGCTTGCCGTATCACCGCCTGCCCCACGCATGGCGATGCTGGACCGGCGCGCGCTTCGAGCTGTGCCGGTTCTGGCTGCGGTTGCAGGGCTGTTTGTCGCCGGGCCGGACACTGTCCAGCGGCTTGCTTCCGGGTTCGCATGGCACGGGCCGCGCGCCGCCGCACCGCTGCTGCGCATCGATGCCTGGGTGGACCCGCCCTCCTACACGCGCCTGCCGCCGGTGATGCTCGATTTCGCCAACCCGGCCAGCACAGCACTGCGTGTGCCCGAGAAATCGACCATCGTCGTGCGCATCGTTGGCAAAACCGATCTTCAGGTTGTCACTTCGGGCAAGCTGGAGCCGGTGGTTGTGCCGCCTGATGCAGCGAAGGTGCCGGCACAGCCGAAAGCGAGTACCTCGCCCGCGACGCAGACCATCGAAACACGGCTGATGCTGACCGGCGATTCCACACTGAAACTTGGCGGAACCAACGCGCTGCCAACGCAGTTCTCCTTCACCGCCATTCCGGACCGGGCGCCGGAAGCGAGTTTTGTCGAACCGCCACAGGTGCAACCGGGCGGACGTGGCGCGCTGTCTGTCGTCTATCGTGCGCGCGATGATTACGGGCTGGCCAGTGTCGACATCGAGGCTGAACGCGTGGGCGCTGGTGCCAAGGGCCGCTCGCTGGTGGAAGCACCGAAGCAGGCGCTGACAGTGCCGGTGGCGGATGAGGAAACCAAAGGCAATGTCGACTTCTCGACCCACCCCTGGGCCGGAGGCCGCGTCAGACTCGTGCTTGTGGCGCGTGACGAGGCTGGCCAGGAGGGCCGCTCGGAGCCGCGCGAGATCGTGCTGCCGCAACGCAGCTTCACCAATCCCCTCGCCAAGGCGCTTGTCGAGCAACGCCGCCGCCTGAGCATGGATGTGGACCAGCGCAGCCGCGTGCAGCTGGCCATGGACGCGTTGCTGATCGAGCCGACACGGTTCTCGAAAGCGCCCGGCACCTATCTCGGCCTGCGCATGATCGGCGACCGGCTGCGAAACGCCCGCAGTGATGACGCCCTGAAAGATGCCACCGAGTTGATGTGGGCCATGGCGCTGCAGCTGGAAGATGGCGGGCTGTCGGACGCCGAGCGCGACCTGCGCGCGGCCCAGGAGAAGTTGCAGACAGCGCTGGAGAATGGGGCCAGCCAGGAAGAGATCAGGAAGCTGACCGAGGAACTGCGGCGCGCCATGGACAAGTTCTTGCGCGAACTGGCGCAGCGCATGGAGCGCCAGCAGCAGGATGGCAACCGCGACAATGCCCGCCTGCCCGAGAATTTCCGCACGGTGACCCCACAGGAGCTGCAGAACCTGCTCAACCGCATCGAGGAACTCTCGAAACAGGGCGACATGGCCGAGGCACAGCGGCTGATGGAGCAGTTGCGCCAGATGCTGGAGAACCTGCAGACCGCGCGCCCCGGCCAGAATGACCAGCGCCAGCGCGACATGAACCAGGCGCTTGGCGAGCTTGACCAGATGACGCGCGACCAGCAGGCGCTGCGCGACGAGACCTTCAAGCGCGACCAGAACCGCCGCGACCGGGCACAGCAGCGCCGCCGTCAAGGCGAGCAGCAGGCCAGACCCGGCCAGCAGGGCCAACGTCAGCAAGGCCAGCGCCCGCAGCAGGGCCAGCGCGGCCAGCAGCCCCAGCAACCCGGCGAAAACGGCGAGCAGGGTGAGGATGGCCAGGACGGACAGGACGGCGAAGGTCAGGAAGGCCAAGAAGGCCAGCAGGGTCAGGGCCAGATGGGCCAGGGCGGTCAGGGCCAGGGCCTGTCGCAGCGCCAGCAGGCCCTGCGCGAGCGGCTGGAACAGCTGCAGCGTCGCATGCGCGGCATGGGCCAGCCCGGTGGCGGCTTGGGCGAGGCCGAGGACGCCATGCGCGACGCCGAAGGCCAGCTCGGGCAAGGCCAGGAGGGCCCGGCAACCGACTCACAAGGACGAGCCCTCGATGCCCTGCGCAAGGGCGCCCAGAACCTTGCCCAGCAGATGCAAGGCCAACAGGGCGATGGTGACGGCACCGAACAGGCCACTGGCGAGCCCGACCCCAATGGCCGTGGCCGCCCCTCGGCGCAGCAGCGCGGGCGCGATGACCCGCTCGGCCGGCCGCAGCGCTCGCGTGACTGGGCTGACGGCCGCGTAAAGGTGCCTGGAGCCGACGAAAGTGCCACCCAGCGCGCGCGCCGCATCCTTGAAGAATTGCGCCGCCGTCTGGGCGACCCCACCCGCCCGATGGAAGAGCTCGATTATCTGGAGCGGCTGCTCAAGCGCAACTGAGTGTGCTGGCAGCCTGAAACACTTTGCCGCAGCGCAACAGCTGTTTGCAGCTGGCATCCAGTCAAGCCACGCAGCCGTATGTTTCCTGTGGCAGCCGCCCGCTGCACCTGACCGAAAGCCTCCTGATGACTCTTTCCACTGCTGCTGTTCCCATCGCCGTTGGCGCTGTTGCAATCGTTCTCGGATTTGGTCTGGCCAACATGCTGCGCGGCGGTTCAGCCAGCACGTCTCAAAAACTGATGCGCATGCGCGTGTTGCTGCAGTTCATCGCGATCATCGTCATCATGGCCGTGATCTGGTGGCGCGGCGCATAAGAGGCGAGGCTGGTCGCTGACAACCCGGAATAAGCGCGGACAGGGGCCATCAACACCGCACCGTCATGATGGCCAATGGCTGATCGCATGTCAGGCCGCATGACGCGGCAACCCGCTATTGCCACATTCTCGCCATAACTCTATGGGCATTCGCCGGTTAACATTCCTTAACCAGATGGCACATTTTCACAATGTTGCGTGTGTTTTGCCTGATGG
>JANMMX010000377.1:0-4476 GCA_031373605.1 Allobosea sp.
GCGACCGCCATCACCTCGCGCGCCAGCCTGTCAAAGACGACGAAGCGACGCGGATCAGCGAAATTCACGGCCATCGAATCGGTGGTCAGTGCCGTGGCGAACAGCATGGCGCCATAGGCCAGCTTTCCCCACAGGAAGCCCCAGATGTTGTCGGTCAGGATCGCGTCTGGCTCGAAGATGCGCAGCGCCTCATGCATGGCCCGCGTGCGGGCGCGGATCAACCCGTCAATCTCGCCGACAACGACGGCAGCGCGATTGCCAAACAGGATCTGTCCTGGACCCAGCCAGTCAGCCCCGAAATTGACGAAGCATCCCATGGTGCGCGCAGGCCCGGCGATCTGCGCAATGAGCAATTCGTTGAGGCCGTTCTGCGCCGAGAGCACATAGCCATCATCAGCCAGATGCGGCAGCAGCGCGCGCATCGCCGCTTCCGTCGCATGGGCCTTCACCGCCAGCACGATGATGTCGAACGAGCCGCGCACCTCCTGCGGCTGGCAGGACGGCACGACCTGCGTGAAGCTTTCAACCGGGCCGCTGATCTCCAGCCCGGTTGTGCGGCAGGCCTCGACATGCGCCTCGACGATATCGACCATCAGCACATCAAGACCGGCGCGCGCCCAGTATGCGGCCAGTGTGCCGCCAATGGCACCGCCACCCCAGACGAGGATGCGTGGTGTGCCACTCATGATGACACCTGCAACTGCGCGACCGGACCCAGATGCTGCAACTCGTGATGGGTGGCCACGCACATTTCGCCCGCTGCGGTGATCCAGCCGCGATACATGCCAAGTGTGTTGTAGGGCGCAACAGGGTCGCCCGTCGCACCAAGCGCGATCATGCCCGCGCCAATGCCGTAGCCGCCAAGCACCGTATGGACCAGATCATGGCTTGCGGCCTCGATGTCTTCACGAGCATAGCGAATGCGTGATGCGAGCTCATGGGCTGCGACACATCGGATGAAGATCTCGCCCTGCCCTGTGCACGACACCGCGCAGACCCCGTCTGCCGCATAGGTGCCAGCGCCGATGATGGCGGAGTCGCCGATGCGTCCCACCGGCTTGTTGTTGAAACCGCCGGTCGACGTGGCCGCCGCCAGATGCCCGCTGGCATCGCGCGCCACGGCACCAACCGTGCCATGTTTCTCCGCCTCGCTGGCCTTGGCCAGTGCGCCGGTCGCTGCCCGCGCCTTCAAGCTCGCCAGCGCCTCGATCCGGCGATGCGTGGTGAAGTAGTCCGGCGCAACCATGGCAAGGCTCTGTGAAGCTGCGAAGGCATCAGCGGCGCCTCCGCCCAGCATCACGGCCACGTCGCTCTCCATCACCGCGCGCGCCGCCCGGACCGGATTGCGCACCCGCGTGACGCCGACAACGGCGCCAGCCGACAACGTGGCGCCGTCCATGATCGAGGCATCGAGCTCATGTGTGGCCTCGCAGGTCAGTGCCGCGCCGTGCCCGGCATTGAAATGCGGGCTGTCCTCCATCATCACCACCATGGTTTCGACGGCATCCACCGCAGAGCCCCCGGCTGAAAGCAGTGCCCAGGCGGTCGCCATGGCAGCTGCCATATGCGCGCGGGATTCCGCCCATCCCGCCTCGCTCATGAGGCTGCGGTCCAGCGTTCCGCAGCCTCCATGCAGGCCCAGCGCAATGCCTGAGGTGGGCCTCACTTCACCGGCTTGATGTTCATCGCCATCGTGTCTTCATCGACACGTGACTTGATGGTGACCTTGTCCTTCTGCATCGCCCAGGCAGAGCCGACTGCGACAATGGGCAGGCGCTGGCGGTCTGCCAGCAGGACGGCATTGGCATCCTCCAGCAGCTTGCGGCGCTTGGCCTCGTCCATCTCGATGGCGGCATCCTGCAGCAGCTTGTCCATGACCGGGTTGGCATAGCCCAGCACATTGAACGCGCCCATCTTGCGCTCCTTGTCATTGGAATGCGCCAGCGACGAGAGTGTGTAATGCGCCTCGCCCGTCAGCGTGCCCCAGCCTGACATCGACATCGAATACTCGCCGCGTGTGCGCGCCGGGAAGAACACGGCAGCCGGTGCCGCATTCGGCCGGGCATCGATGCCGATCGCGGCGAGCATCTGCGCAATCGATGTGCCCACCTGCGTGTCGCCCGGCAAACGGTCCTGCGTGAAGGCGAACTGGATGCGGAAGCCATTGGGATAGCCGGCCTCTGTCAGCAGCTTCTTTGCCGCAACCGGATCATGCTTGCGCTCGCCAAGGCTCTTGTTGAAGCCGAAGATCGATGGCGTCACCATCTGGCTGGCAGGCGAACCCAGCCCCTCCATCGAAATCTCGGCCAGCGTCTTGCGGTCGATGGCCAGATCAATCGCCTCGCGCACCTTGAGATTCAGGAAGGGGTTCTTGTCGAGGGCAGAACCGTCCTTGGCCGAGACGCCCGGCGCCTTGTCGCGCATGTCCATCTCGACATTGAAGACATAGACGGTCTCGATGGTCTGCACCGAGAGCTTCGGGTCGCGCTTCAGCGCAGCGACATCGGTGGCCGGCACGCGGGTGATGAGGTCAAGCTGGCCAGCCTTGAGCTGTGCCACGCGGGCGGCATCGTTGGGAATTTCCTTCCGGACATGGCGCGCCCATGGCTCCTTCGGCCCCCAGTAACCATCGAACCGGTCCAGCACGAGGTCGCCCTTCGGCTGCCAGGACACGTATTTGTAAGGGCCGGTTCCGACCGCTGCCTTGCCGGAGTTGAACGCCTCATTGGCGCTTTCCTTCGTCAACCCCGCCGCTGCTTTCGACGAGACGATGAACAGGCGGATGAAGTCATTCGGCAGGACGGGTGCCGCGCCATCCGTGATGACATGCACCGTGTGCGGATCGATGATCTTCGTTTCCTTGACGCGCCGCACATAGATCATCGTCGGGTTGGGACCGGACACGACCGGGATGCGCTCGATGGAGAACTTCACATCCTCGGCGGTGAAATCCGAACCGTCATGAAACTTCACGCCCCGGCGCAGCTTGAACTCCCAGGTGGTGTCGTTCAGGGGCTTCCAGCTCTCGGCCAGGCGCGGCTCGAGCTCCAGCCCGTCGCCGGACCAGACGAGGGTGTCGAACACATGCTTGAGCGCCTCGGCATGGGTGCCGGTGGCCGTGAAATGCGGATCAATCGAATCCGGACCGCCGCGAACACCGATGGTCAGCGTCTGCGCGCTGACCGAGGATGCAAGCAAGGCGAGGCTGAAGCCGAACAGGGATGAGCGAAGGGAAATGCGCATGGAAACCTCTCAGGACGCAGAGCCCCTCGGCCAGAGGCGGCCAGGGCTGATCGCGCATTCAAGTCCGGCATTTCGCTGACGTCAACTCCTTGTGGAACCAAATTTGGTGGGTATACTCGGCAAATCAGACAAAGAGGTTCATTTTGGAACTGTTACCGCCACAAATTTCGGCAATTGCACATCCAGGAGGCGAGTTGCTGGATCGGCAGCGCCTCGATGTGTTCACCCATGCGCGGCTGTGGCGCAATCCTTGCGGATTTGCCGCCCGGTTCAACTACCTGGCCCTGCGCTACAACCACCCGCTCTATGGTTGGGTGCAGGAGCGTTTCGGGCTGAGCCGGATCGAGTTCGTCATCATCTACAGCCTGATGCTGATGGACGGGGTTACCGCTGGCGAGATCGCCTCCTCGACGGCTTTCCCCAAGAACACGATGAGCCGTGCTGTCGGCCGGCTTGAAATGCTTGGTCTGATTGCGCGCGGCATCGCGGCGCAGGACCGTCGCGCCCAGCCATTGACGCTGACATCTGAGGGCCGCGCCCTGCTCGATGAAGCCCTGCCGCGCTTCATCGCGCTGGAGGAGGAAATGCTCAGCCCCCTGTCGCTGGTCGAGCGCGAGCAATTGTCGGCGCTGATGGCCAAGGTCGTGCTGGCGATGTTCGACAGTGACGATCAGGTTGCGAATATCAGGCGCGGTGCCGCCCCACGGGAGTTGTGACGATGCGGATTGCGCAGATGAACTGGATGCAGGTCGAGGCACATGCCGCGCGTGATGACCGCGCCGTGCTGCCTGTTGGATCGACCGAACAGCATGCGCAGTTAAGCCTGTGCGTCGACGCGATCCTGGCCGAGCGTGTCGCGGTGGAGGCAGCCGAGGGCCTGCAGGTGCCGGTGTTCCCGGTCATCAATTACGGCCTGACACCGAGCTTCGTCGATTATCCCGGCACGGTGACATTGAAGCTCTCGACATTGTGCGCCGTCCTCACCGATGTGCTGGATGGCATGGTGCGTTCCGGCTTCCGGCGCATCGTCATCGTCAATGGCCATGGCGGCAATTCGCCCGCGCACGGGGCCGTGCTGGAATGGCTGGATCGCAACCGCGGCTGCCAGGTGAAGTGGCACAACTGGTGGTCAGCACCCCAGACCATGGCCAAGGTGGTGGAGACCGACCCGGTCGCCTCGCACGCCTCCTGGATGGAGAACTTCCCCTGGACCCGGCTGCCCGGCATCACATC
>JANMMX010000396.1:0-3451 GCA_031373605.1 Allobosea sp.
GGTGAACATAAAGGTGCTGCATGCCCACTCCATTCCAGGCAAAACTTGCCGAAACGGCAGCCGAGCAGTTCAAGACGTATCGGCATTATCACGAGACTGAAGCACCACTGCGCAATCAGATCAGGCGTTACTGGACCGAGATTGAAGAGCCGTTCCCCGGTGTTGGCACGGCATGGTCTGCCGTCTTCATCAGCTGGTGCGTCTTCAAGGCCGGTGCGAATGCGCAGGAATTCCGCTTCTCGCCACAGCATTCGGTCTTCGTGCACTGGGCCATTGGCCAGGCGCTCAGCCCCGGTGCCCTGTTCAAGGGCCGCAATCTCACCAGCTATGCACCGAAGGTTGGCGACATCCTGCAGAACAACCGCGATGGCAATGCCCTCACCTTTGCCGATGCTACCGTGCAGTTCGACTACAAGTCCCATTCCGCGGTCGTGGTGGCGGAAGCCACGGATGCGCAAGGTCGTTACCTGCTGACGGTTGGCGGCAACGAGGATGACACGGTGGGACGGCGCGTCGTCAGGCTCAACGCCAATGGCAGGATCAGGCAGCCCACGCCGAACTACTACATCAGCATCATCGAAACGCTGAAGTGAACGGGCTCATCGCGAAGGAGGCTATCATGGCCAGGATTTTCGTCACCCAGGCGTGCGCCCCGTTCCCGCCAGTGCGCCCGCGCGCTCTGACCGTGTTTCTGGTCACAGGGCTGCTGCTTGCGGCCGTGCCCGCGCTGGCCAAGCCAGCGCTGGAGCGCGCTAGGCATGCCGCTTGCGCGACGCTGCGAGGCGCGGGCGACCTCATCAGTGCCGTTCAGCATGATGACCGGAGCCTGACCAGCGATATCTCCCGCAGCTGGGCCCCGCGCTACAACCGCTTTGCGGTTTCAGGTGCTGCGCGTGACCTGCGCGGCCTCGCAGTCTCGCTACGCGACACGAAGGGCCCTTATACGAAGGCGCAATGCCGCTTTCTCAACCCGCTGCTGGATGTGGCGCGCCGTGCAAACATTGGCGCCTCCGTCAAGGTACGCATGACGAACGGCTCTGTCCTCATCCCCTGCAGATCCGGCCAGTGCATCCCGCGCAGCATTGCGGTCATTGCTGACCGCTGCGATTTCGAGCCGCTGGCCATTCCTGTCCAGTCTTCCTGCTGAAGCTGCCCTTCCCTTTGCCGTTGTCCTGTTGAAGAAGGAGTTGTGCGATGCCTGCCACTGAGAAAATTCTCTGGGTCGTTGGCTATAACAGCCTCGACGCCTTCCATGATCTCGCGATGAATGCCGGTGTCACCGGCGTCGCCATCCGCACCGACAACAACCTCGTCAAGGCCATTCCGAAATTCCATAATTCAGGTCTCAAGGTCTTTGGCTGGCGCTGGCCCTCGGCCAACCGCGATCCGGCAATGACGCAGGCCGCCAAGGCCGCGAGCCTGCTGAAGGACGAGGGCATGGATGGCTATTTCGTCGATCCTGAAGGCGAGAAGGGCAAGCACTGGGACTGGGACCAGCCCGGTCTGGAAAACCTGGCAGGTGATTTCTGTGCCGAGGTGAAGGAAGCTGCACCCGGCAAGCGCTTTGGTGTCACCTCGCATTTCAAGGCGCACAAGGTGTTTCCCAACCTGCCCTGGCAGCCCTTTCTGGAGGCGGCCGACGTGCTCCTGCCGCAATCCTACTGGCGGGTGGCCGGAGGCAATGTCTTCAAGGGCAATCCGGCGCAGAACTACCGGCTTGGCATCAAGCACTGGACGGATGCAGGCGGCAACCCCGCCAGGATCGTGCCGATGGCAGGCGAGATTGCGCTAACGACAGCGGCGAAGATCAGTGAATATGCCGCCGAGGCCGCCATTCAAGGCCGCACGGAGCTGCATTTCTACACCAGCACGCCCGTTGTCACGCCATCCGTCTGGCAGGCGATCGCGGCGGCTTGAACCGATTCGTCTCATCGCTCTGACTGGGAAAGCCGATCCTGGAGGAAGAAACATGCCAACCTTTGCCGTTCGCGCTGATGGCGCACCCAACACATGGAAGACACGCTGGTTCGCAAGATCCGACATCCCGGCTGATCCGGAATTTCTCGTCGGCATGAGTGTGCCTTTCAAGGACGCAGATGGCGCCCACCGGGGGCTCTACCAGACGCCGGTGCTGAACGAGATTCCGGCCCTTTTCTATGACCGCCATGCGGCAGAGGCACAGCTCGGTCTCTGGGCTCATTTCATCTGGCCGAGCGCTTCTGCGGAAGGTGGTGGCCATCATCTCGTGGTCAACACCTATGACCGCGCTGCCTTCACCTTCGGCTTTTACCAGCTGGCGGCCCACACGCCGGGCGACAACCTCATTCTGCTCTTCCGGGCCCTGCTCGCCCTGCCGCGCGCGAACGACTATTTCCCGGATCTCACGCTGAAATCTGGCAAGGTCCACCGCATCGATGGCCAGAAACTCGTCTCGCTGGAAACAGTGACCAATGTGCAGCGACCGACAGATCCGCCCCGCTTCGAGAACCAGCTCGTGGCCTTCATGACCTACCTCAACCCCGAGACGCTGAGCGTGGGTGCAAGCGAGGCCATGAATGCAGCGAAGCTGATGCACTGGCTGGTCAATGACCCTGCGGCGGTGGCGGCAACCGTGACGGTGTCCTTCGCCATCATGCGCAGAAAACTGGCGGCCCATGCCAAGACCTTCAAGCTTGCAGGCAAGGATCCGCGTCTGGCGATCTGGGTGTCAGACATTCGCCATCAGGGCCGGGGCAGCGAGCAAGTGGTCCGGACAGCCCTCACGGCGCCGACGCTCGATGGCCAGCTCGCGGCGCTGGCTGCCATTGGCAAGGACAAATACAAGGAGCGGATCAAGACCGTGAAGGCAAAGATCGGCACGCTCATGGCAGAGGCGCGTTTTGACGGCGTGGTGCTGGGGGATGGCCGCCTGCCGCTGTGAAGGGCGCCCCGGCCCTGCCCGCTGCCGGGCATTTCCTGGGCGCAGGTTTCTTGGTCGCAGGTTCCACGGTCGTAGGTTTCCTGGTCGCGCATGTTCTAGCCGTGCATTTCCTGCCCGCAGGTTTCTTGCCTTCTCCACCCTGCCCCCCCTGCCTTTACCCCTTTGCCCCTGCCCCTTCCTGCTGGATGCTTGCTGCCTCGTACGGTTGCGGGCGTTTGACGGAGACGCGTGTCCCGGCTCCATCTTTCTTGCGGGCGCATCATCGGTTGGGAGTTCCCAACTGAACGCCTACAGGAATATAATCCTTGACAAGATGAAGCGACAATGGTTAATCTGCGTTAACCAAAAACCGTTTGGCCGAATCGGATTGTTGGCGCATCTTCACGGTGTAAAGCGTGGTTGATGCCTTGTGCCGTTAATGCTTGCGCCGTGAAGGAAGGTGCCGTGGACATCGGTGCCATGGTCCGGAGTTGGCCCTTTGCCTGATTGCGGGCGATGGGCCCGCTTGCACGGCAAGGGCGTGCGTCATGC
>JANMMX010000438.1:0-14815 GCA_031373605.1 Allobosea sp.
GCCTCGTACTCGACCTCGCCCAATCGCTCGCCCGGCCCGTCATAGACCGGGTCGTCATAGTCGATGACGAGCGGCTTGACCTTGGCCAGTGCCAAGGCTGGCGCGATGGTCTTTGAAAACTCGCGGTCGCTGATGAGCACCTTGGCCTCGCCATGGTCGAGCGAGAAGGCGATGATCGCCGCATCCAGCCGCGTGTTCAGCGTGTTGAGCACGGCACCGGTCATCGGCACGCCATAGTGGCATTCGAGCGTGGCGGGTGTGTTGGCCAGCATCACCGCCACTGTGTCGCCGCGCCCGATGCCATGGGCCGCCAGCGCAGAAGCCAGCCTGCGTGACCGGGCATAGAACTCCGCATAGCTGCGCCTGAGCGGGCCATGGATGATGGCCGTGTGGTCCGGAAACACGCAAGCCGCGCGCTCCAGAAAGGTCAGCGGCGTCAGCGGCTGGAAGTTGGCCGGGTTGCGATGCAACTGGTTGTCAAAATGATGGGGCCTTGTCATCGATCAATCCTCGCAATCCTCGTCATTCCGGGGCCGCACAGCGGAACCCGGAACCCATAAACACGGTGCTACAGAACATGTCGCCTCACTGACCGTACTGGTCCGCTTGGCAATGTGGCTATGGGTTCCGGTTTCATCGCAAGCGCGATGCCCCGGAATGACGCGAACCACCTACAACCCGCTGCCCCGTGCATCAGCAAATGTTAGGGGCTTGCGGCGAGAGCTGCAAACACAGGCCGCGAGGACACCTCCCGCCCAAAGTCTCTCTCGACGGGCCCTTGCGTCAGTGGTTATGCGGTCGCAACCTGATGAGCCGAGGGGAGCCTGAACATGAGCACCGCGAACCAGACAGAACGCAGCCGCTATCACGAGACCTATGCCGCCTGGCAGCGCGACCCGATGGCCTTCTGGATGCAGGCGGCGCAAGCCATCGACTGGATCAGGCCACCGGAGCGCGCCTTTGACGAAAGCCAGGGGGCCGCAGGTCGCTGGTTTCCGGACGCGACCTGCAACACCTGCTTCAATGCGGTGGACCGGCATGTGCGTGACGGGCGTGGCAGCCAAGCCGCGATCATCTATGACAGCCCGGTCACGAAGACACAGCAGACGATCACTTACAGCGAGTTGCTCACAGAGGTTGGCGCGCTGGGCGCGGTGCTGCAGGAGCTGGGCGTCGGCAAGGGTGACCGCGTCATCATCTACATGCCGATGATCCCTGAAGCGGCCTTCGCAATGCTGGCCTGCGCGCGCATTGGCGCGGTGCATTCGGTCGTATTCGGCGGGTTTGCCGCCAAGGAACTTGCCACCCGCATCGATGATTCCACACCCAAGGTGATCCTGACCGCGAGCTGCGGCCTCGAGCCTGGCCGCATTGTCGAATACAAGCCGCTGCTGGATGGCGCGATTGCCTTGTCGGTCCACAAGCCCGAGGCCTGCCTGGTGTTGCAGCGCCCTGAGGCTGATGCCTCGATGCATGCGACGCGTGACAAGAGCTGGCGCGCAATGGTCGCAAGTGCCAAGGCCACAGGCCGAATGGCACCGTGCGTGGAGATGGCCGCGACCGACCCGCTCTATGTGCTTTACACCTCAGGCACCACGGGCAAGCCCAAGGGCGTCGTGCGCGACAATGGCGGGCATATGGTGGCGCTGCACTGGTCGATGAACGCGCTTTATGGCGTAGAGCCCGGCGAGGTCTATTGGGCGGCGTCTGATGTCGGCTGGGTGGTAGGCCACAGCTACATCGTCTATGCGCCGCTGCTGAAGGGCTGCACCACGCTGCTCTATGAAGGCAAGCCGGTGGGCACGCCGGATGCAGGGGCCTATTGGCGGGTCATTGCCGAGCATGGCGTGACGACGCTGTTCACCGCACCCACCGCCTTCCGCGCCATCCGCAAGGATGATCCGGACGCCGCGCTGATGGCGAACTATGATCTGTCCAGGTTCCGCGCGCTGTTCCTGGCGGGCGAACGGGCGGACCCTGACACCTTGGTCTGGGCCGAGACGATCCTTCAGCGCCCCGTGATCGACCATTGGTGGCAGACGGAAACCGGCTGGTGCATTGTCGGCAATCCGCTGGGGTTGGGCATGCTGCCCGTGCGCCATGGCTCGCCAACCGTGCCAATGCCCGGCTATGACGTGCGCATCGTTGACGAGGCGGGTAATCCCGTGCCTGCGGGCAAGATGGGCTCGGTCGTTGTCAAGCTGCCGCTGCCTCCGGGTGCCTTCCCGACCCTGTGGAATGCTGACGATCGTTTTCGCGAGAGCTACCTCGCGGCCTTTCCGGGGTTCTACAACACCTCGGATGCAGGCTTCATCGACGCCGATGGCTATCTCTTCATCATGGGCCGCACCGATGACATCATCAATGTCGCGGGCCACCGGCTCTCGACCGGCGGGATGGAAGAGGTGCTGGCCTCGCATGCCGCCGTGGTGGAATGCGCCGTCATCGGCATCAAGGATGCGCTGAAGGGCGAGCAGCCCTGTGGCTTTGTCGTGCTACGCGGTGACATCACGCAGACACCGGCCCAGATCGAGAAAGAACTGGTGGCGCTGGTGCGCGAAAAGATCGGCCCGGTGGCGGCCTTCAAGCTCGCGGTCACGGTCAAGCGCCTGCCCAAGACGCGCTCCGGCAAGATCCTCCGTGGCACCATGAAGAAGATCGCGGATGGCGATGAATGGTCCATGCCGGCCACCATCGATGATCCGGTGGTGCTGGATGAGATCACAGAGGCACTGAAGCTCAAAGGCGTGATGGCCTGACGATCAATAGCCGATGGTCGCGCCGTTCCAGCGAATCAGCCGCTCAGTCACGTTGATCGACATCGTGTCCTCGCCAACCAGCAGCGGCCCGGCATAGCCTGCTTCGCGCACCTCGCTCAGGAGGGCTGCCGTGTCGGCAGCGGGCGGCACCACATGGGTCAGCGCCATTGCCTTGACGCCTGACCTCTTGGCCAAAGCCGCAGCCTCCGGCGGCGTGATGTGGTAGCTGGCGACCGCGTCAATCGAGGCTTGCGTACGCACGCCAGGTGTCACCGGCATCTCGCGCGTCACGAAAATCTCGCTGACCAGCAAATCAACGCCGTGCGCCGCCTGTTCCAGCGCAGGCGTCATTCGTGTATCGCCGGAGAAGACAAGCGTCGCGCCTTCATGCGAGAACTTCAGCCCGAAAGCTGGCGCGACGGGCGCATGATCGACGAGGAAAGCCTCGACAGCGAGCCCGCCAAGGCCTGACACTGGACCCTGCTGCAACTCTTCGAACTGAACCTGAAGACCGACAGCAGAAGGGCGGTTCTCGAAGCGGATGCGCAGCTCGCGCTCGCGGCAGAAGGCCTCGTACTGGCCCTGCATGTTCATGAGCGCAGGTTTCGGGGCCAGCACGCGCCAGGGCCGGTCTCGCCCCTGATGCCAGCTGGAAACCACAAGCTGGTAGAAATCCACCAGATGGTCTGAATGCTCGTGCGTGACGATCAGCGCATCGATCTCTGAGCCCTTGTGACCGCTCGCAACCAGCCGCTGTGTCACGCCCGAGCCGCAATCGATCAGCACCTTGCAGCCATCGGCGTAGACCAGATGCGAAGGGCCTGCCCGGCGCAGGCTGACAGGCGGCGCGCCCGTGCCGAGAAATGTGAAGGTCAGCGCCATTTAAACCCCCTGCGGCAGCGCGACTCAGGCGTCGTCGTCGCGCTTGAGCTGCTTCAGCTTGGCGAAGACGGAGTCGGCATTGATCGCGGGCTCCACCTCGCGCTTGGGGGCGCTCATGTCGGCAAAGGGCTGGCTAGGGGTCGCAGCCACAGGGGCCGTGGTTGCCTCAACCGACATCAGGGTCGCGCCGGTTTCAACCGGGGCTGGCTTGTCCTTCGAGGCGCGGCCGACCTCGAAATCGAGATCGATCTGCGTGCAGAGGCCGAGGCTGACCGGATCGATCGGCTGCAATGTGGCAGCGTTCCAGTGCGAGCGATCCTTGATCTGCGCGATGGTCGACTTGGTGGTGCCGATCAGGCGGATGACTTGTGCATCCTTGAGTTCCGGGTGGTTGCGCACCAGCCAGAGAATGGCATTGGGGCGGTCCTGACGCTTGGAAACCGGGGTGTAGCGCGGGCCCTTGGTGCGCTTCATCTCCGGCACGCGCACCTTGCGCTCGGCCAGTTTCAGCACATGGGCCGGGTTGCCTTGCGCGCGCTCCAGCTCCTCGCGGGTCAGCTGCCCGGTGTTGAAAGGGTCGAGGCCCTTGATGCCGACGGCCACTTCGCCATCAGCAATGCCCTTCACCTCGAGCGGGTGCAGTTTGCAGAACTCGGCAATCTGCTCGAAAGTCAGCGAAGTGTTCTCGACAAGCCAGACGGCGGTTGCCTTGGGCATCAGCGGGATCTGTGACATGGGCGCGAACCTCTCCGGTGGGGCTTCTCGTCAAAGCGTTTCAGGCAATGTCTCTCTTGCACCGGGCGGCCCTTTTCAGGCCGCCCATCCGCAACATCGACGATGAATGGGATGAGCGCGTTATAGGCAGCGTTGCCGGGTCTGTCCATCGGCAAGGCTGGCATGTTAGACGGTGCAGGCTCAAATTGTCAGCATGATCTTGCCGGTATGGGTGCTGCTTTCCATGAGCGCATGCGCTGCTGCAGCTTCCGCCAGCGGGAAGCTGCGATAGATCACCGGCTTGCAGCGGCCGGCCTCGAGCAGTGGCCAGACTTTTTCCAGCAGCGTGGCGGCAAGCACAGCCTTTTCGCTGACAGGGCGCGGGCGCAGGGTCGAGCCCGTATGCGTCAGCCGCTTCATCATCAGCCGTCGAAAATCGATCTCGACTTTCGGCCCTTTGAGGAACGCGATCTGGACGATTCGGCCATCGATGGCCGCAGCCTCATGGTTGCGCGAGATATAGTCTCCGCCGACCATGTCGAGAATGACATCGGCACCGCGCCCGCCGGTTGCGGCCTTGGTCGCCACCACAAAGTCTTCGGTCTGGTAGTTGATGGCATGGTCGGCCCCCAGCGCGAGGCAGGCGGTGCATTTGTCGTTCGAGCCTGCTGTCGTGATGACCTTGGCACTGAACGCCTTGGCCAACTGGATGGCGGTGGTGCCGATGCCGGAGGTGCCGCCATGGACCAGCAGGGTCTCGCCCGCTTTCAGCGCCCCACGCTCGAAAACATTGCTCCAGACTGTAAAATAGGTTTCGGGCAGGGCTGCCGCCTCAAGCAGGCTCAGGCCGTGCGGGATGGGCAGCGCATTGCCTTCATGCACGGCGCAATAAGCGCCATAGCCGCCACCCGGCACCAGTGCGCAGACATGATCGCCGATCTGCCAGCGGCCGGCACCTTCGCCAAGCGCGACGACTTCGCCTGAAATTTCGAGGCCCGGAATGTCGGGCGCGCCGGGCGGCGGGGCATAGCCACCCATGCGCTGCAACACGTCAGGCCGGTTGACGCCGGCAACAGCCACCTTGACGAGGATCTGGCCTGGCTGCGGCACGGGCACAGGGCGCGATTGCAGCACGAGCACCTCCGGGCCGCCGGGTGCGTCAAAACCGATGGCGGGCATCTGTAAGGGCAGGGGCATGGCGTCAGCTTTCGGTGCGGGCAAAGGGCGGTGCTCTGGCGTGCCACGTTGCCTGGCCGGTGACAATCACCTCGTGCCGGGCTTATTCTGTCTGTCAGAGAACGTGTTTCAGAACAGGAGAGGGAAGCGACCATGTCGGTGTTCGGAACGGATGATGATCTGCCGCGCCCCAAGCAGGTGCATCAGATCGGTCAGGATGTGACCATGCTGGCCGTGCGTGACCTTGATGAGCGTATCGATATCCTTCGGGCCGAGATTATCCGGCTGGAGATGGCGCGCGCGGCCAAAAACGCCTCACGCTCGGCAGCAGACGCGGTTTTTGGCAAGACGAGCTGAGTTTTGCGCCTAATGCATTGCCAGTATGGTTGACGTTAACCTTTCCTTAACGATTCCAAAGTATGAATGATCGTGTTCAGTTTTCTGGACATCGAGTGGCTCCTGTCCACTCTGTTTGACGCCTCCCTGTTTTGACTTTTAGAGCCGCTTTGGCGGCTCTTTTTTTGGTCCAGTGCGGCTGTTAACCTTAATCGAACGTTACCAGCGCACGAAATCCCGCGCGGCGTTATCCTTGCTCCACTGGCTCCAAGACCAACGACGCTGTCCCATTGTGGCGCGTCCCTGTGCCAGAGCGGAGTGCAAGATGAGTGATGTCCTGATGTTTCGTGCCGCACCGGAAGTGGCCCCGGTGTCTTTTGCCCGCAGCTTCGTCAGCTCGGACGCATTCAAGGTGCTGTTCAAGGAAGGCATGGGGCTCGTTGAAGAGACGGCCGTTTATCTTGATGGTCCGGGCCGGGAAGAGTCCAAGCTTCTTGAGCGTGACAGCGCCCTGACCTATGCCACCGAGAGCATGCGCCTCACCACGCGGCTGATGCAGATCGCCTCCTGGCTTCTGGTGCAGCGCGCCGTGGCCGAAGGCGAAATCACCACCGATCAGGCCCGGACCGAAAAGAACCGCGTGCGAATCGCTGATTCAGGCCCGGTGACGGCACCTGAGGCGCTCGACAAGCTGCCGAAGCGCTTGCAGGACATTGTCGCAACCTCCGTGCGGCTGCAGGAGCGCATCCTGCATCTCGAAGGATTGATGGCCGCCAAGCCTGAGGCGCACGCTGAAGAAGACGACAATCCGGTGGCGAGCCAGATCGCCATGCTGAAGGGGCTGCTTCAGGGACGTCGCTGAGCTGTGGCAAGGATTTATCTCGACAACAAAAAAACCCGGCCGCAAGGCCGGGTTTTTTGATCTTCAAGGCAAAACGCTCACTTCTTGGCGGCGAGGCCAAGGCCGGCAAAACGGTTGTTAAAGCGCGAGACGCGGCCACCACGGTCGAGCAGTTGCTGCGAACCGCCGGTCCAGGCCGGGTGGGTCTTGGGGTCAATGTCGAGATTGAGGGTGTCACCCTCCTTGCCGAGCGTGGACCGGGTGAAGTATTCGGTACCATCGGTCATCACGACCCTGATGGTGTGGTAGTCCGGGTGGATGCCCGCTTTCATGGCGAAATCCTCAATAAGTTATAACACGGAGAGCGCGATTGCTCGCCGTCAAGCCGGTCGCGGCTCATGTGAAGTCGCGTGCCTTTAGCCCAGAGGCCGCCAGCGCGCAAGCACTGACGGCTGCAAACCTCCTGCACAACCCCGTGCAGGGATGGAATTGAAGAGATTGCCTTGTCAAAACTGTCCGAAAATTCCGAGAGCAAGCGTCCTGCCTTTGGTTCGCTGAAAGCCGTCTGGCCCTATGCCTTGCGCCACAAGGGCCGCATTGCGGGCGCCATCGCTGCACTGGTGGTTGCTTCCATCGCAACCCTGACCCTGCCGATGGCGGTGCGCCGCGTCATCGATGTGGGCTTCTCGGGCGGCGAGACGGAGCTGGCCGATTCGTATTTCGCGCTGCTGATCGGCGTGGTGGCGGTGCTGGCCATGGCCAGTTCGGCGCGGTTTTATCTGGTGATGACATTGGGCGAGCGTGTGGTCGCCGACCTGCGTGCCGATGTGTTTCGCCACATGACGCGGCTGGAGCCCGCCTTCTTCGATGCCAGCAAGTCCGGCGATCTCGTCTCGCGGCTGACGGCTGACACAACGCAGATCAAATCCGCCTTTGGCGCCTCGGCATCCATCGCGCTGCGCAACATCGTGCTGTTTCTGGGTGCTCTGGTGATGATGATCTACACCAGCCCGCAGCTGTCACTGCTGGTGATTGCGGCCATCCCCTTCATCGTGCTGCCGCTGGTCTTCTCCGGTCGTGCCGTGCGCAAGCGGGCGCGGATGGCGCAGGACCGGCTGGCCGATGCTTCGGCCTATGCTGTCGAGGCCATTGGCGCAGTGCGCACCATGCAGGCCTTCGGAGCTGAACAGACGACAGCGGGGCGCTTTGCCGCTGCTTCCGACCATGCTTTTGATGCAACCCGCGCGTCCACCGCCTCGCGCGCCTGGCTGAGCGGCGTTGGCATCTTCATGGTGTCTGCCAGCGTGGTCTGGGTGCTGTGGACGGGCGCAACCGAGGTGTTTGCGGGGAACATGACAGGTGGGCGGCTGTCACAGTTCATCCTCTATGCGCTGTTTGCCGCCAGTGCCCTCGGGCAGTTGTCCGAGGTCTATGGCGAGGTTTCCGCGGCCGCAGGGGCCGCCGGGCGGCTGGGTGAGATTCTGGAAACGAAGCCCGCGATCGCAAGCCCGCCTGTGCCACTGCTGATGCCGGAGCCCCCCATTGGCTCCCTGGCATTCGAGCGCGTGCGCTTTACCTATCCGGGGCGAACCGAGCCTTCGCTGAGTGATCTGAGCTTCGCAGTGAAGCCCGGCGAACGGGTTGCCATTGTCGGGCCATCAGGGGCCGGCAAGAGCACGCTGCTGCAGCTCGCCTTGCGCTTTTGCGATCCGCAGGAGGGCAGAGTGCTGGTGGATGGCATCGCCGCTGTTGACGCCGACCCAGCCATCTGGCGCAGGCGTTTCGCGCTTGTGCCGCAGGAGCCGACAGTTTTTGGCGCGAGCCTTTCCGAGAACATCGCCTATGGACGGCCCCAGGCGAGCGAGGCGGAGATTGCGCGCGCTGCCGAACTGGCCGCTGCCGGGGATTTCATCCGTGCGCTGCCGCAAGGCTTCGCGACGATGGTCGGCGAGCGCGGTGTCACGCTCTCGGGCGGTCAGCGCCAGCGCATCGCGATTGCGCGTGCCATCCTGATGGACGCGCCGATCCTGCTGCTGGACGAGGCGACTTCGGCGCTCGATTCCGAAAGCGAGAAGGCGGTGCAGGATGCGCTCGACACGCTGATGAACGGCCGCACCACGCTCGTGGTGGCACATCGCCTCTCCACAGTGCTGTCGGCCGATCGCATTCTGGTGCTGGATGGCGGGCGCATCGTTGAAGAAGGGAACCATGCCGAGCTTGTCGCGCGCGGCGGGCTCTATGCCCGGCTGGCTGCGCTTCAGTTCGGTGACCAGGCATAGTGCCAGATCGGCAGGCCGGAGGTAGGGCTGCTGCCGCTTTCGCCACGCACGAAGCCCTCTCGCTCGTAGAAACGGATGGCGCGGGTGTTTATCTGGTTGACGATCAGCGTGATCGCGCCCGGCGCAATTGCTCGTGCATCATCCATCAGTGCCTTGGCCAGGCCGCCTCCAAAACAGGCAGGCGCCACCACGATCTGGTCGAGATAGCCTGTCTCGGGGTGGATGACGAGCAGCCCGACCGGCCGACCTTCCACGACAGCGATGCGCTGTCGTGCGCCACCTTTCGCAAGTTCGGCAAGGTGCTGAACGAAGTTGGGACGGCGCGCCTCGAAATCGATTCCCGGCACCACCGGCGCCCAGGCCTGCACCCAGAAATCAAGCACGGCGAGCAGGTCCCCGGCTTTCATGTCATGGATCTTGATTTCAGGTTCCATCAAGATCGAGGTCATCACCGCTCGGTGATCTTGAACTCGATGCGGCGGTTGCGGCGATAGGCATCGTCAGTTGTGGCTGCGTCGAGTGGCTGGAACTCGCCGAAGCCGGTCGCGGCGATCCGGTCAGGCGAAAGTCCTTTCGAGACCAGATACTCGACCACGGATACCGCGCGCGCCGTAGCCAGATGCCAGTTGGAGGGGAACTGCGTGGTCGCGATCTTGCGGGCATCGGTATGGCCATCGACACGCAGGATCCACGGAATATCCGGCGGGATCTCGCGGCCCAGATCGCCCAGGATAGTGGCGAGCTTCTCCAGTTCGGCCCGGCCATCGGGCTTCAGCACGGCAGCGCCGGCATCGAAGAACACTTCGGACTGGAAGACGAAACGGTCCCCGACGATGCGGATGTCGGAGCGTGTGCTCAGCACCTGCCGCAGACGGCCAAAGAAATCGGAGCGATAGCGCGCCAGTTCCTGCACACGCTGGGCCAGTGCCACGTTGAGCCTGCTGCCCAGGTCGGCAATGCGGGCTTGCGCGTCCTTGTCCTTGGCCTCTGACGCCGACAGCGCCTCCTCAAGTGCGGCCAGTTGGCGACGCATGGCCGCAATCTGCTGGTTCAGCAGGTCCAGGACGGCTTGCGCGCGGGCTGACAGGGCCTTCTCGGCTTCGAGGGCGCCTTGGGTTGCCCCGAGCCTTGCCTGAGCATCGGCGGCTCCGCCATCGAGCAGGCCTTGCAGGCGCCCGCGTTCGATCTGCTCGCGGGTCAGCGTCGATTGCAGCAGCGTGAGATTGTCCTCGGCCTGTTTCTTGGCAGAGCGCTCAAGTGCCAGCAGATCCGTGAGTTCGGAAATCTGGCGTTCGAGGCGCTGAAGTGCGGCGTCCTTCCCGGTCAACTCCTGCGACAGGAAGAACTGACCCAGCACGAACACCGACAGCAGGAACACGATCCCGATGAGCAGGGTCGCGAGCGCGTCGACAAAGCCCGGCCAGTAGTTGGGCTCCTCGCGGCGGCGGGCACGGGAGAGCGCCATGGCTCAGTTCTCCGGCACGCGATCGGCAACCAGCCGATTGATCAGGCGTGTCAGCTCTTTCTCGCGTGTGGCCTGCGCTTCCACCCAGTCGCGGATAAGCTGCTGTTCCGTGCGCATGTGCTGCACCAGCCCCTGCACGCCCTCGGCCAGACTGGCCATGGCCTGGGTGTTCGCCTGATTGCCGGCGCGGCTGCCGCTGCCCTCGCTCATCGCGAGATTGAGCTTGGCCATCTGCTGTGCCAGATCCTGTCCGTTGAAGCCGGGAGACTCGGCGCCCGTGCGCAGACCAAGCCAGGCTTCCAGGCTGTTGCGGAACCGGCGCTGGCCCGATGCCAGTTGCAGGTCGAGGAAACCCAGAACCAGCGAACCGGCAATGCCGAACAGCGAGGATGAGAAGGACAGCCCCATGCCTGCCAGTGGCGCGGCAAGACCAGCCTTCAGCTCCTCGAACAGCACACCGGCATCGGCCCCTGTGCGCAGGGTCTTGATGACATTGCCGACCGAGCTAACCGTCTCAAGCAGGCCCCAGAATGTGCCCAGAAGGCCCAGAAACACCAAAAGCCCGCCGAGATAGCGCGTTGTCTCGCGCCCGTCATCAAGCCTGATGGCGACCGATTCGAGCGCCGCCGTCGCCTGTTGCGGGGGCAAGGCCGCGCGCGACAGCAAAGGCCAGTGCGGCAAGAGCGGCGAGAGCGTGACAGAGCGTTCAAGCCCCGCGGGATTTCCGCTGCGGTCCAGCGCATTGGCAAGCCTTGCCTCGCGCCATAGCCGCCAGAACTCACGCAGCACCATCAGGATGCCAACCGCCAGTACGCCGAGAATGAGCCCGTTCAGGCCTGGATTGGCCATGAAGGCGCTCAATAGCGGACCTTGCAGGATGAAGCCGGCGAAGCCAAGCAGTGCCAGAAAGACCACGACGCGAAAGACATGGCGCGCCGGTCCTGCGAACAGGGTGCGGCTTGCAGGCAGGGTGTCAGCGTCGGACTGGGCCACGATCGTCATAGGTCAGCATCCGTCTTCATCTTGAGGACGAGGACTGTCACCTGTGTATGTGACAGGATCAAGCTGGTTTTGCGTTCAGGACGCTGCCTTCAGTGCTGAACGCAGCTCACGCTCGGCCGCCTCGTTGCCGCAAAGGATGTCGCGGGCCTCCGGAATGTCCTTGCCATCGAGCGTCACGAGCGTGCCACCGGCTTCACGGATCAGCACGGAGGCCGCTGCATAGTCCCAGCTGTGCAGGTTGCGCTCATAGTAGCCGTCAAGCCTTCCGCAGGCGACATAAGCGATGTCGAGCGCGGCTGCGCCCATGCGCCGCACGCTGCCGAAACGCGGCAGGACAACTGCCAGTTCGCGCAGGTACACAGGCTGGCCGCCAAGACTGAGATTGGGGCTGCCAATGCCGATCAGCATCTGCGTGGGGTCTGTGCGGCCCGACACGCGGCAGCGCTTGTTGTTGATGTAGGCGCCCTTGCCCTTTTCGGCGACGAACATCTCGTCCTTGATCGGATCATAGACGACGCCCGCGACCATCTGGCCCTCGCGTTCGAGCGCCACCGAGATGTTGAAATGCGGGATGCCGTGCAGGAAATTGAACGTGCCATCCAGTGGATCGATGTGCCAGCGGTTGGCCTTGTCGGTGCCATCGACAATGCCCCCCTCTTCCAGAATGAACCCATAGCCTGGCCGGGCCTTTTCCAGCATCTCGCGCAGGATTTCCTCGGCGCGATGATCGGCCTTGGAGACGAAATCGCCCGGCCCCTTGCGCAGCACCTGCAACTGCTCGACCTCGCCGAAGTCGCGCTTCAACGTGCGCGATGCCTTGATCACGGCATCGGTCATCACGGTCATCAGGGGGGAGCGGATCATGGTCGGGCACTCTTTTGCGAAACAGGGCGCTGGAGTGGCGGCTTAGCGCGCGCGCGTCAAGGCATTGCTCTCGATTCGGCTGGCTGCAAGATCGAGGGCGCGGGCGCGATCGGCCCCGCTGAGCTGGTCCAGCACGCGCTCGAGCGTCGCATCACCGAGCCCTTGCGCCTTGGCCGCCAGGTGCCAGCCGACGGCCTCGACAGGATTGAGCGGCAGGCCCCGCCCGCTGGCATAGAGGCGCGCCAGCCTGTTTTGCGCAATCGCATTGCCTTTGGCCGCTGCGCGCTGGAACAGACGTGCTGCCGCGCGCTCATCACGCCCGGTGCCATTGCCGTTGAAGGTCATGATCGCGAGCTCGACCTCGCCGGCCAGCGAACCATTGCTGGCGGCCCGGCGCATCAGGTCAGCGGCGATGTCAGGGTCAGCTGCAATGCCTCTCCCTGTCTTGACCAGCACGCCAAGCGCATGCTGTGCCTCGCCAATTTCGGCATCTGTTGCAATGCGCAGCAGGGCGATGGCGCGTGGCAGGTCGGCATCCGTGCCGGAAGCGAGCTTGCGCAGGGCAAGGCTGTAGGCAGCTTCGGGCTGCCCCTTGTCAGCCGCCTGCTCCATCAGAGCAACGCCTCTGGCCTCATCCTTTGCGGTGCCACTGCCTGCGATGAGGGCGGCTGCATAGGCATGCTGCGCATTGAGATCGCCGCGCTCGAAGGCGAGCCTGTACCATTCGGTGGCGCGCGCCGGATCACGCCGCACACCCAGGCCCTGCCGGTAGAGCTCGCCAAGCAGGGTCATGGCCGCAGCATCATCGGCCGATTTTTCAAGCCGCAACGTCGCTTCCTTGAAGGCAGAGAGAAAATAGCCGTTCTGAAAGGCCGCAAAGGCGACGTCTGGCTCAACCTTGCGCTGTTGGGTCTGGGCGGTGCTGGCAAACAATGCCAGGGCCAGCCCGGCGGCAAGTGCCGGCGCCGCGCGATGACGGCGCGGGCTCATCAGGCGCGCACCTTGGGTCGCGCCGTTGCAGCAAGCGCGGCTTCTGCAGCCTGGATGGTTGCGGCAATGTCCTCCCCATCGGCAAAGGCCCAGGCGCAGAGCGCAACGAACTCGGCGCCGGTTTCGGCGAGGGCGGCCACGGATTCCAGATCGGGCGCGCAGACGACGCAGGGCGTCTCGAACAGTTCCGCCCACCAGCCGGCGCGCTCGACCATGGCCGACAGGGGCGGCCAGCTGCCATCCTCGCGCTGCTCGCCGAACATGACATAGTCAACACCGGCCTCGCCCGCTTCCATCGCGTCATGCCGGGCGCGAAGGTTGCCCGCGCCCAGAATACGCTCGCCCTTCAGCGTGGTGCGCGCGGCGGCGATCACGTCAGACTGGCCAGCCATGTGCACGCCATCCGCGCCGCCGCGCACCGCAATTGCGGGCTCTGTCTCCACCACCAGCGCAGCACCCTTGGCCTGCACCAGTGGCGCGAGTTCCTTGATGAGGTTGATGAGGCTGCGCTCGTCAGACGGCGCGGGACGCAGCAGCACGGCTGCAATCTCGCCAGCAGCCAGCGCGGCTTCCAGCTTTGGCGCAATGGCGCTCGCACTCGCCACGACGGGCGTGACAAGCATCAGGCGGGTGCGGTTGGTGTTCTGGCTGCTCATGATCGGCGCACACGGCCCATCAGATGGTCCAATGTCAAGACCGCGAGCCCCGCCACCAGCCCCCAGAAGGCGGGCCCGATGCCAAACAGCGTCAGGCTGGAGGCGGCCACCGCAAAGGTGATGACGGCCGCAAAGCGCTGGCTGTCGCTGCCCATCGCCGTGCCAAGTGCGCCTGCCAGCGAGCCGACAAGGCCGAGGCCAGCAACCGCGACGATCAGTGCCTTGGGCATGGCAAGGATCAGCGCCAGCACCGGCACGGTGAGGAGCGCGATGACAATCCAGATTGCGCCATACCAGAGACCTGCAATCCAGCGTTTGGCCGGATCAGGATGGGTATCAGGCCCTGTGCAGATGGCGGCGCTGATCGCGGCCATATTGACCATGTGAGACCCGAAAGGTGCCGTCAGCAGCGAGGTGAAGCCGGTGACGGCGAGTGCGGCCGATGTCGGAGGCTCATAGCCGGCTGCGCGCAGCACGGCAAAACCAGGCAAATTCTGTGCCGCCATCGTGACCAGATAAAGCGGCACACCCAGCCCGATCATGGTGGCGAGTTCGAAGCTCGGCGGGATGTAAACCATCACGGGCATCAGCGATGGCATGGCGGGCCACTGCGCCAGACCTGTGGCGGTGGCGGCAACAATGCCAGCCAGTAGCGCCGCGATCACAGCGCCGAACGGGTTGATGAGCCGCACGATCAGAAACACCGCCAGCAGCAAGCCGACAAAAAGCGGCATCGTGCGCATCTCGTCGAACACGCCAATGACAAAGCGGAAGATGACGCCCGCCAGCATGGCAGACGCGATGGGCATGGGGATGCGCGCGACCAGCGCGCCCAATGGGCGAAAAAGCGC